>JAYTNY010000021.1:0-3160 GCA_043748055.1 Roseobacter sp. | reverse complement strand
GCTGGTGTTGACATCGCCCAGCGAGGCGCTAAAGATGGGCAGGCGCGTCCATTTGAAGTAGTTGTAGAAAAAGGGGCTGTCGTCGGTGGCGGGCGAGATATTAAACAAGTAGTCGGCCTCGAAGGCGCGTGGGTTGGGTGTGGTGAGATATTGGGTGTAGGCCGATTCGCTGGAGGCCGCTAAATTGAGCGGGTCGTGCAGCAGGGTGTAGCCGTTGCCTGCGGCCCAGGCGCGCAACGGGGTGAGGGCGCTCTCGGTGAAGGGTGATTTTGAGAAGAGCAGGGTGCCCACCTCGCCGTTCTCGCTGGCGACGATGATGATGTGGCGGGCTGGTTCGGCAACGCCGCGCTGGCGCAGGGCCTCGGCGGCCATGCCCATCAGCCGCAGCATTTCGCGCGGCGGGGTGTTCAGGTTGCGCGTCCAGGCCATCACGCCGTTGGGGTTCAATCGCTCTAGCACTTGATCCAGAAAATCGACGGTGTAGAGATACGACTCGGCCAGCACATAGGCCCCGCCAGAGAGCGCGGCGAAGTTGTCGAGGCCGATGCTTTGAATCAGATCGTATTGGCCGGTGTCGCGCATCAGAAAGCTGCGGCCCTCGGCGGCTTCGATGCGGGTGTTGGGGTCTTCTGCCAGCCTGCCTGTGAAATCGGCATACGGGCCTTTGAGCAGGGCGACCAGATCGGAATTCAAATCGATGGCGGTGATTTGCTTGGCCTGATTTTTGCGGGCCAGCAAAATATCCAAGCCACCGCCGGAGCCAATGGTTAGCACGGCAGGCTTGTTGATGCCGAGGTGATATGGCGCGCTGACGACGGCGTAATCTAGAAACTTGAAGCGCTCTAAATTTTTGCCATCAAAAGCGTGCATGGCAGTGGAAGACGTGCCATCCAGCGTGACGAAGCGCAGGGGGTAAGTTTGCTGGTCGGGCTGGGCGTAGTATTTGCTGCTGAGACCGCCGAAGATGACCCACGACACGTCTTTGCGGAAATCGGTGGGCGGCAACACGTCTACGCGGGCTACCGGGTTCCAGCGGGTGTAAACGGGTTGGGTGGGGCCGAGGTTCTCTTGAATTAAGCCGCCTAGCTCTTTGCTTTTTGGCACAGGCAAGTTGATGGGGCTGAGGACGGTGGTGAGCACGAGGATACCCGCCTGAACCAGACCGAGGGCGGTCATCGCGGCTTTCCACACGGCAGATAAGCCATCTGCAAACAGCAGCCCCGCCACCAACGCCAGCAAGGCCACCAGCATGAGCGCACCCGGCCCGCCGATGGCCCGAATAACCGCCAAGACCGCGAGGGTGGCGGCGCTGGCACCCAACAGATCGGCAAAATACAGTTTGTGCGCGTGCGCCGAATGCAGGCGAAACACGCCCGTGACCACGATGCCGCCCGTAAAAAACATAGCGAACACGGCGATGAAATACGCGGCCAAGCCCACGAGCGATTTGGCAAAGTCGGTGAGGCGCAGCGAGAGCGGATCGAAACTAATAAACGTGATGACGCCGAGCGTGAGCAACACGCACAAGCTAAACAGCGCGGCTACTTTGCTGATGCGCTGCGAGAGCGCGGCGACATCCCAACTGCGCACGGCCAAAAATGTGCCCGCCGCCCCGCCGCCCAGCAGCGCCATGCCGACCACAAGGTAGGCGAAGTGATACCAGATGGTGATGGAGAAGATTCTGGTGAGCGTGACCTCGAGGGCGATGACGCAGGCGGAGATGAGCGCGAGGCCGAGGGTGTGACGAGCGGGTAGGGTGTGAGTGTTGTGCATAGATATTTGACGAGCTGTGATGAAAGTTGATCGTTGAGCAACTCAATGTTGAGCGAGATGCTATTGTACTGCTCTTGCGTTAAGATTCGGCCTTATGGCAAACACACCGCAGAACAACACCGGCGGCAATGGTGGAGCAGATGACTGGCAGCCTGAAGACCTAAAGAAAGGCAAGTGGGAAGGCGAAGAGGCTGGCAGCGCCGCCGAGATGAAACCAGCGGCCAAGCAAACCCAGGCGGCTGGCTCGGTTATGGGGTCATTGTTTGGGCCGTTGTGGAACGATTCGCGCGCCCGCCCGCTGTTTCTCATCAGCATGTTCTTGTTGCTGGGCGTGTGTGCGCTGGCCTGCTTTGTGGTCAGTCTGCTCGTTGTATCGGGCGGCGGCATCAGCCTGCCGGGCGCGGTGCCCTCGGTGCCGCAAGCCACCGTGCAACCGATTAGCGATACGCTAAAGCCCAGCGTAAACGGCACGCCGATTGTGCCTGCTATTCCCTCGCGGTTGACCATCGGCAGCAAGGTGTTTACCGTGGTGACGTTGCGGATGGATGAAAAGGGCGAGTGGCCGAGCTACGACACCAAAGATGCGAAGGCCGCGTATTGGGCGGGCGGCACGCTGGTGAATTACGTGATTGGCTTGCCCACATCCGATGACAACAAGGCCATCTTCGATTCGCTCAAGCCCAACGATTTAATTATTCTGGACACAGGCGTGGGCACGCTGAAGTACCGTGTGGGCGAGGTGACGACCGCGAAAGCCGATGACCCCGCGCCGCTGCAAAACCAATCCAGCCCACGCGTAACGTTGGTGTTGATGGGCGAAAGCGGCGACGAGCGCAAGCTCGCCATTGCGCCGTATACCGACGAAGCTCCCTCCAACGAACTGGCCGCCAAAGGCGTGCCGGTAAATTTGGGCGATGTGCGGGTGACGGCCTTGGGCACGCGCTTGGTGCAAGGCGGCTCGGTGGGGTTGCCCCCCGGCAAAAATTATTACCAGGTGGATTTGCAGGTGACCAGCCTGATTACGCGTATTGTGGATGCCAGCCAGTTTTTTGCTGAGTTAGACGATGGACAGGGCAACAAATACATCGTCTCGCCGCAAGGTTCGGCGGCGGCGGGCGCGAAGGGCTGGGCGCAAGGGGCGTTGCAACCCGGCGGCAGCCTTACGGTAACGGCTGGCTTTGAGGTGCCCGACGCTTTGCAAGGCCCGACCCTGACTTGGGTGTTTGCGGTGGACAAGAACACGCCGATTTTGGCGAAGGTGGCGCTGCCCTACAAAGCGCAATCTACGCAGCCTACGCCCACTGTGGCCGCGCCGCGCGTGGCCGAGGTGAACTTGCTCAACGTCAACATCTCGCCCGAAGGCAACGAGTTGCGGGTGGTGGGCACG
>JAYTNY010000020.1:0-8121 GCA_043748055.1 Roseobacter sp. | reverse complement strand
GCGCTCACCGCTGTCTCAAACAAAGCCAGCGTGTCGTGCGTGCTTTTGGAGGCGTATTCCAGCGCGTCGGCAGTCTCGCGGGCCACGGTCAAAATGGTGCCTTCAACCGGTGTGCTTACGCCGCCGTAGGCTGTCTTGGCGGCTTCTCGAAACGCGGCCACCAGATCAACAGCATCCATCACCTCTTTGCCATCCAAAGACTTGGCAAACCCACGCCACAGTTGTGACAAAATAATGCCAGAGTTGCCGCGCGATCCGCGCAGCGCGCCGTTCGAAACAGCCTTGGCCACCGCGCCAATATTGGCGTTGTCGAGGTTGGCAATCGCCTCCCATGCGCTGCGCATGGTGTGCATCATGTTGGTGCCCGTGTCGCCATCCGGCACAGGATACACGTTCAGGTTGTTCACCTGGCCCTCTTGTTGCTTCAGCCACAAGTAGCCTGCGCGGACCAATTCCTTAAACCGCCGTCCATCTGTCGTCAAGCGCATCCTCCGTTGTGGGTCGTCTGTTTCGTTGCCTGTTTCGTTGATGGGGTTCTCAGCAGGCACAGCCTCCAACTCATCCACGCGTACATCCTGAGTCTTGCCCGCATCGTCGTCCCAACCGTTTGTATTGTTATTCAATGTACACCTCGCAATCTCTAATCCCCGTTCACCCTTACCCCGGCCACATGAATATGAATCTCTTCCAACATATAGCCCGTGCTGTGTTGAATAGAGTACTCAATCTGGTGTTGCAAGCTATTCGTCACAGCGGGGATGCGCACGCCATAATCCACGATGATGTGAATATCCATCTTCACCCGCTTGCGCCCCTGCGAGGCCTCGTTTGGCTCCAACACCTGCACCTCAAGCCCACGATGAATATCTCGGTGCGTGTTATCTGCACCGGTGTAGCGCGAGGCGATGCCGACCACGCCATACGTGCTGAGTGCCGCGTTCTGCACCAAGCTAAACACCACCTGCGGTGCAATCACAATGTTGCCAATCGTGTTAGATTCACTGGACTGTAGGGCTGTTTTTTCGTTCATCTGCTATGGTAAAATCTCGCGCCGCTCAACAAAAGGGCACAGTTCATCGGTTGATGAATTGCAAGAATATAGAGACTTTATCAGCAAATAGCAAGAGCTATTAACAAAGGCAAACGAGGTACTAAAGATCATGGCAAAGTGTGCAATTACAGGCGTTCACAGGCAGTTCGGTCACTCGCGCAGTTTCTCATTGCGCACCACCAACCGCTCGTGGAAGCCCAACCTCCAGCGCCGCCGCATGATGATTGATGGTCGCATGCAGACGGTGATGGTGTCGGTGCGGGCGCTGAAGACGATGGCGAAGGCCAAGTAGATCGTCTCAGCGGATTAGAACGGATAAACGGATGGGTACGCCCATTCGTTTTTCGTTTTCCACCTAGGTTTGGAGTTGCTGAGCTTCTTTGTCTCGTCACAGAGGACACAGGGAGGCAGAGGGTGCTGAGAAAGACATCTCTGCGTTCTCTGTTGCTCAGCGCCCTCTGCGAGTAAACAGAGAAGCTCAGCAAATAATTTGGTGCGTTACTTCAAGCGATTCTTAGCTTCTGCAACCGCTCGCGCGCCAGTTCCAGCGTCTCGCGCTTTTTGCAAAAGGCAAAGCGCACAATGTTCTTGCTCAGCTCGGGCCGCGAGAAGAACGGCGAACCGGGCACACAGGCCACGCCAATCTCTTTGGCCATGCGCAGACCAAACGAAATATCGTCTTGGTCACTAATCGCGCTGAAGTCGGTCATGGTGTAGTAGGCACCTTGCGGCACCACCGGCTTAAAGCCCACTTCGCGCAAGGCCTCAAGCATGTAATCGCGCCGCCAGGTGTAATCGGTGCGCATCTTGGCGTAATAGTCGTCGGGCAGATTTAGCGCGGCGATGGCGGCGTGTTGCAGCGGTGTGGCCGCGCACACGCTCATAAAGTCGTGGGCCTTGCGCACGCTCACCATCAAATCTTCGGCGGCGATGGCATAGCCCAGCCGCCAGCCGGTGACGCTAAACGTTTTGCTCATGCCGCTGATGGTGATGGTGCGATCGGCCATGCCGGGTAGTGTGGCGATGGGAATGTGCTGCACGCCGTCGTATGTGATGAACTCGTAGATTTCATCGGTGATGGCGATCACATCGTGCTGCTGGCACAGCTTGGCGATGAATTCGAGTTCGGCGCGGTTAAACACTTTGCCGGTGGGGTTGTGCGGCGAGGTGACGATGATGACTTTGGTCTTGCTGGTAAACGCGGCAGCTAACTCGTTGGGGTCGAACCACCATTCGTTGGGGCCAGCCAGACCTTGGCTGCCCTCACCCCGTGCATCAGATGCAACCCCTCTCCCGGAGGGAGAGGGGAGTGCAGGGGGACGGAGGCTTACAAAGCGCGGGGTGCTTTGCGTAATGTGGCAGTTGGGGATATAGCTCTCGTAATACGGCTCGAAGAAGATGACTTCGTCGCCGGGGTTTACAACTGCCAGCATCGCGGCAATCATGCTCTCGGTGGCCCCGCAGCACACCACAATGTTTTTATCGGGGTCCACCTCCATCTCGTAGCGCTGTTGGTAATGCGTGCCGATGGCCTCGCGCAACGGCTTGATACCCCAGGTGACCGAGTACTGGTTGTGGTCGTCTTGGATGGCTTTGGCTGCCGCATCTTTGATGGCTTGCGGCGCGCCAAAGTCGGGGTAGCCCTGGCTCAAGTTCACCGCGCCCACGCTGAGCGCAACGCGGGTCATTTCACGAATAATGCTTTCGGGGAATTGCTGGGTTCGATACGAGGTTCGCATGGCGCGCAAATGCTATCACTGGTTATCCAACCGCACGCTCAGCCAACCGGTAATGTCATCCAACGCCTCTTCGGAAAAGTGATGACCGATCGGATATTCATGATATTCGTGCGCGATATTAAGCGCAGTGAGCAGCGTAGCGGCGGCGCGGCCTTTGGCAACTGGCACAACCTCATCATGTGTGCCATGCCCCACAAACAGGCGCAACGTTTTGCGTTGCTCAGGCGGCGCAATTAACGGTTGCATCTCGTCGGGGATGAGGCCGCTCATCATCACCGCGCCTGCAATCAACGTGGGTTCGCTTAGCGCGACTAACGCGCTCATCATTGCGCCCTGGCTGAAGCCAAGCAGATAGACCTGTTGTGCGTCGGTGTCATAAGCCTCAATTGCTTCATGGATGAAAGCGATGAGTTGGTCGCGTGCGTCCAGCACTTGCTGAGGCGAATGCGTTAGGTTGCCATCAGGGCCGAAGCCCAGATCGAACCAGGCATAACCACCTTGCCCCAGCGTTTGCGGCGCGCGCGGGCTGAGGACGAGGAATCGCTCGTCGAGTATGTCTGCGAAGCTGAAGAGATCGGCCTCGTTGCTGCCGTAGCCGTGCAGCAAAACCAGCAGCGGCGGCTTGGCGCTGGGCAATGGGTTAGCGGGTGGGCGCTTTAGATGTGGAAGTGACATGAGAAAAATTCTTGAATAACGCGAATGATTTTATCGGGCTATGATATTTGAGCCTATGACTCCAAATGACATTGCTACCCTTAGATTAATGAATCAACAAATTGCACGCGCTGCTTACAACACACCCGCCGAGGTTGTCGCGGCGATGGGCGCGATGCAGGCTCAGGATTACATGGGTGCGTTATGGAGCATTGGGCTGCGTTTGCCGCATGCGACCGAGGCCGACATCGAGCAAGCCATCACCGAGCGAACGATTGTGCGCACGTGGCCCATGCGTGGCACGTTGCACTTTGTGGCCCCAGCAGATGTGCGCTGGATGTTGGAACTGCTGACCCCGCGCATTGTGGCAGGCAGCGCTGGGCGTCACAAGCAACTTGGGCTGGATGCCGCGATCTTTACCCACAGCCGAAAGATTTTGACGAAGGCGTTGCAAGGCGGCCAACGTCTGACACGAGAAGATGCGATGGCGGTGTTAGAGCGCAACGGAATTTCGACAGCCGGCCAGCGCGGGTATCACATTTTGGGACGTCTTGCACACGATGGGTTGATTTGCTTTGGCCCGCGCGCAGGCAAGCAGCACACCTTTGTGTTGTTGGAGGAATGGGTTCCTGCTGCACGAAAATTAGAGCGTGACGAGGCACTGGCCGAGTTGGCGCGGCGCTACTTCATCAGCCACGGTCCAGCTACGCTACAAGATTTTGCGTGGTGGTCGGGGCTCAAAATCTCGGATGCCAGGGCGGGCTTGGCGATGGCTGCATCGCATTTGGTTCAAGAGTCGGTTGGTGGCATGGACTACTGGATGCGAGCGGATGCGCATAGCATGCCGCATGTTGCGCCCTCAACGTTCCTGCTACCGGGCTTTGATCAATTTCTGTTGGGCTACACAGACCGCAGCGCAGCGCTGGCCCCGCAGCATGCCCAGAAAATAATTCCCGGTGGCAATGGCATGTTTATGCCCACGCTTGTGGTGAATGGGCAAGTGGCGGGCACTTGGAAACGCACGATTACGAAGAAGGCTGTGACGATTGAGTTAAGCCCATTTGCTGCATTAAAGAAACCCGAAACGCAAGCGATTGCAATTGCTGTGCAACGCTACGGGCAGTTTTTGGGGTTGGCGGTTCAACTTTCTTAAGGGCTTCTAATGACAATCAAAATATATTCTCTGACGGTGCTGGAGCTGGAGCGTGCTGGTTGCGTTGCTTAGCGGCTACGCCGTGTGGGCTGTGTTGATTGGGCTTGCGTTCTGGTTTGGCTGGCTGGCGCTTTCAAAATAGAATCTTGATATGGCAAAACAACTATTCACTTGGGTCATCACTGTCATTGTTGGTCTGGCTGTTGTGCTGATGGGTTATGCGACTGCGTTGGGTCAGGCTGCGGCCCAACCCATTGCAGCGCCATCCACCCGACCGCTAAACGCCACGCCCCAGCCACCCAAAAAAGTGCCGGGTGTGCAACTGAAGGCCACACCCAAGGCCACTGCCACACCCAAAGCCAGCGATGAATCCATATCGTCCACATACACCAGCAAAGTGTTGAGCAACGGCTCTACGGCATTTACGGTTAAGGCCAGCCAGTTCGCCATTACCTTGCCCAAAGGCTGGGAGGCGCTGGATCTGGACAGCGAGACGCTTTCGGCGGCGTTGGACACCGTGACGCAAGACAACCCGGAGTTTGGCAGTGTGCTGACCGGGCAGATGCAGCAGCTTGTGGCGCAGGGCATCAAGTTTTATGCGATGGACTTGGGTGGCAAGCCTGTGCGTGGCGAACTGCCCACCACCATGAACGTATTGATTCAAAAGCTGCCCGGCAAGTTGCCCATGAAGTCTTTGGTGAACTTAACGGCGCAGCAACTGGAAACAATATTTAGCCTGAATGACCCGGTGGAGCAGGCGGTGCTAAAAATGCCCGTCGGTGAGGTCGGGTTTTTGCGCTACGCCATTCCCCTCAAAATGCCCACCGGCAAAACGGTGAATGTGACCGCCACGCAATACCTAGTGCAGAGCAAGGTCGGTTTGTATATCGTGTCGTTCTCGGGGTCGCCCAGCGCGGCCAAAACCAAAGCAAAGGCGTTTGAAGCGGTGATGAAGACATTTGCGTTTTTGAAATAGACCTTTTGCAAAGGCAGGGGCGAGGCATACCCCGCCTCTACGGGCGCCGCGCCAATAACATTACGGATACACATCCGCCGAATAATCGCCAGCGTTAGCGGGCTGCTTGGGTGTCAAGATGCCTCTGTCCGTAAATGTGTTGTTGGCAGCATCAAACGCAAGCAGCCGCAGGTTGCCGCCGGTGCTGGTGGAGTGATTGGCGATGCAGTAGCCGTTGCTGCCACAACTGGGCCGACCCAGGGCGGGCAAATCTCCGGTGCCTTGCATTGTGGAAATTTTGACGCGGCACTCTTTCACCTCGCTGTAGCCAATGCCTTGCGGTTCGGAGTCTTTTGCAAAGTTGAAGACGATGCCTTTGCTGTCTGCCGTCCAATTGGGCATGCGCAAATTGGGCGTGGGCGATGTTGCACCTGCGCTTAGCACGCAGACCTCTTTCATCGCAACCGTCTCCACAATCCGAATGTGCCAGATATTCGCAGTATCCTTTTGCATGTAAGCCAGGTAGCTGCCATCCGGCGAGACGGTGGGTTGGCGGCCTTTCAGGTTCAGCGCCGCAAGCTCTTTGCCATCGGGTTTAATGCTGTAGATATCGCCATTGCCTGTAACCAGCCCCCGCGCAAAATAGATGCGGTTGTTGCTGCGGCTCCAATCCGGGTCAATGTCGTTGCCGTCTTGGTTGAGGCGGTTGCGGCTGCCATCGGTTAGGGTGTAGATGACGAGATCGTGGCTAACCCCTTGCCCCGCCGCCGCCACGATGCGGTTGCCATCTGGCGACCAGGACGGCTCGGCCACATCGCTGCCCACTTTCTCCAGCAGGGTTTCTTTGTCGGTTGCCAAGTCTCGGATAACCAGTGCCGATTTGCCGACCGGGCCGCGCGCAAAAACCACGCGCCCGGCGCGGGTGTTGTTGCTGTTGCGCAGCACCGCAAAGCCAATGCCTGCCAGCACCAATATGGCTAATGCCACCGCGCCCGGGATGAGAAATCTGGAGAGTGGGTTGAGAGGGTTGAGCGAATTGACCGAAGGTGTGACCTTGCTTGTGAGATTTTGGATGTCTGGTGAAGCGGTTTTGTTTTCTTCGTGTGCAGCATCTGTCTCCCACTGAAGATCGAGCTTGCCAAGCGCAGGGCGCTTTGCTTCGATCAGGTCTATAAGCTCTTTGATGCGGCCCCGCTGCTGAAAGAAAACGGCCACCTTGCGCGCAGAATTCTTTTGGGTGTCGTTGACCGAGGCAATGTCTGATAAATCCTCGCTGAGTTCAAAACACAATTCTTGCAGGTCTTCATGCGAGAAGTTCTTGTCCAGAATTTGTGCAACCTGAACCAATGATGTTGGGGTAAGCATTTGGGCAGACATGGCAACCAAGTTATACACGCGTGCGGCAAACTGTGTTTGACCTGTGTAGGCAAAACGCCTCAAAAAACCTCTTAAGCTGAAGACCGCGTTTCTATGCCGAATTGGACAGAACGCACAAAATTAGCAAAATGGGTGAGTGATCTAAATTATGAAATCATCGAAACCTTTACAAAACAAAGTAGCTATTGTGACCGGGGCCAGCCGCGAGATTGGCGCGGAGATGGCTTTTCAATTAGCGCAGGCGGGTGCATCTGTCGCCATTGCGCATTACGGCGAGCCAGACTTGGCGCAGCAAACCGCGCAACGCATACAAGGCGCAGGCGGCACTGCCGTCGTCATCGAATCGGATGGCCGCCAAGTGAGTGAGTGCTATGCACTGGTGGACAAAACCGTGCAAGCGTTTGGGCGCGTAGACATTCTGGCCGCCAACGCAGGCATCACTCGCTTTGGCAAATTTTTAGAGTTTGACGAAGCGACCTACGACGCCGTGATGGACACCAACCTCAAGGGCAGCTTCTTTTTGGCGCAAGCGGTTGCAAAGCAAATGGCCCAGCAAGGCAAAACCGAGGGCGGCTATCGCATGGTGTTTAGCTCGTCGGTGGTGGGCCAAGTGGGTGTGCCGACGATGACGGCGTATGGCATCACCAAGATTGGTGTGAGTTATCTTGCCAAATCGCTGGGCGTTGCGCTGGCTCCGCAGGGCATCACGGCCAACGCCCTCATCATCGGCGCCGTCGTCAACGCGCGCAATCTGGCCGATGACCCGCACTACGCTGAGAACTTTGGCCGCATCCTGCCCATCGGTCGCGCCATCTACCCCAGCGATGTGGCAGCGGCACTGATGTATCTCGTCTCGCCTGCGGCGTCTGCTGTCACCGGTCATTCGCTGGCCGTGGATGGTGGGCATACGCTTACGGTGGCGTCGTCCGGCTCACCTCAAACGAATGACGAAGCGGCTCGGAAGCCGTGACGAATGACATTTTGCTCGACACTCGACACTCGCAACTTTTATGATTCTCGTTCTAGACCTCGGCAGTTCCTCCACCCGCGCCATGCTCTTTGATGAAGAGGCCAATCTCATCGAAGGCAGCATCGCCCGTCGCGCATTTCAGTTCAACGCCCACAACGAGGATGACCCCGCAGCCGCCGTGCAGCGTGTCAACGAAGTGATCGCCGAACTCCAATCCCTAAC
>JAYTNY010000019.1:0-8905 GCA_043748055.1 Roseobacter sp. | reverse complement strand
ATCCCATCGCTAACACTGCTGCTGATTTTGACAGCGGTGTTGCTGCAAGACCCCAAGTTGTTGCCTTATCCCAAGTGGCTGCTAAACGGGATGACGGTGTTGTTGGGATTTGATTACGCGCGCGGTGCAGATAGCTCGCGCTCGGTGCTGACGCTGATTCTCATCCTGACCCTGTTTGGCTGGACGACCACCGCCCGCCTGATGCGCGGTATGGTGCTTTCGATTCGTGAGCGCGAGTATGTGGAAGCCTCGCGTGCGCTGGGAACAGGCAGCAGCCGCATCATTTTGAATCACGTCGTGCCCAACTCACTGGCTCCTATCATCGTGGACTTCACGCAGGCTCTGGCCGGCGCGTTTTCAACCGAGGTGGTCATCAGCTTTCTAGGCTTTGGCGTGCAAGAGCCTATCCCCACTTGGGGCAACATGATGAAGATTGCCGAGGGCAATATTTTCGATCAAGGCTGGATGGCGTTGTGTTTCGGCCTGCCCATCTTGGTGTGTTCGCTGGCGTTCAACTTTATTGGAGATGGACTGCGGGATGCGCTGGATCCGCGGCTGAAGATGTAGGATGCGATGTGATGTATGGCAGGACGTAGCAATGTGTCAGTTGCGTATTCCGTGATGAACGCAAATAATGCAGGACTAAAGTTTTAGAGCCAAGTCCCCGATGCCTTAATCAAATAAAACAACGAGATTAAACAAATTTTGAAGGAGCTTGGAGAAATACACGGAATGAGCGCAACCCCGACTGCAACAAAACCCGCTGCGAATGGTAAATCCACCAGCACTGCCGGCGACGGCGATTTGATGCTCGATATTCAGGGCCTCAAAACACACTTCTTCACCGAAGACGGCGTGGTGAAAGCCGTGGACGGCGTAGATTTGTATATCAAACGAGGCGAAACGCTGGGCGTAGTCGGCGAGTCCGGCTGCGGCAAAAGCGTCACCTCACTGTCCATCATGCGCCTGGTTGCGCCCCCCGGAAAGATCACCGAGGGCAAGATCATGTTCGATGGCAAGAATCTGCTCGAATTAGCCGAGCGCGACATGACCAAGATTCGCGGCAACCGCATCTCGATGGTCTTTCAGCAGCCCACCTCGTGCCTCAACCCGGTTTTTAAGATCGGCGACCAGATTGCCGAGGTGCTGAACATTCACCAAAGCCTGGGCCGCGAGGCAGGTTGGAAGCGATCTATTGAACTGTTGCGTATGGTGGGCATCCCCGAACCGGCCAAGCGTGCCAACGCCTACCCCCACGAGATCTCCGGCGGCCAGGCCCAACGCGTGATGATTGCGATGGCATTGGCCTGCGTGCCAGAACTGCTGATTGCCGACGAGCCAACCACCGCGTTGGATGTGACGATTCAGGCGCAGATTTTGGATTTGATGCGCGACCTGCGCGAGAAAACCGGCACATCCATTTTGATGATTACCCACGACCTGGGCGTGGTGGCCGAGATGTGCGAACGGGTGATTGTGATGTATGCCGGACAAGTGGTTGAACAAGCCGAAGTGAAAGAGCTGTTCGCCCATCCGCTGCATCCCTACACGCAGGGCCTCATCGGCTCAATTCCCATCCTGGGCCGCATTCGTGAGCGGTTGGATGTGATCCCGGGCACTGTGCCCAACCTGCTCAACCCCCCGCCAGGTTGCCGCTTCGAGCCACGCTGCCAGGTGTGCGAAGGCACTGCCCGCGAACGTTGCAAAGTTGAACTCCCCGCACTGCGAGAAATTAAGCCCGGCCACTGGGTTAGAACGTGGTTGTATGACTGAAATAGGAGATTAGAGATTAGAGATTAGAGATTGGAGATTCGCTTGATGCAATCTCCAATCTCTAATCTCTAATCTCTTTTTGAAATGAGCGTAAACGGAACCAAATCCCACGGTGATACGAGCAATGACCTTGTTCAGGTCAAAGAACTCGTCAAATATTTTCCGATCAAGGGCGGCTTGTTGCAGCGCACGGTGGCGCATGTGAAGGCGGTGGACAATGTCTCGTTTAACGTGCAGGCAGGCGAGACGCTGGGTCTGGTGGGCGAATCCGGCTGCGGCAAGACGACAGTGGGCCGCACCATTCTGCGCCTTACCCCCGCCACCAGCGGCAGCATGACCTTTCAGGGGCGCGATGTCTTTAAGCTGGGCGGCAGCGAGATGAAAGCCCTGCGCAAAGACATGCAGATCATCTTCCAAGACCCGTATTCCTCGCTAGACCCGCGCATGCCGGTGGGCGAGAGTATTGGCGAAGGCTTGCTGGTGCACGGCATGGGCAACAGCAAAGAGCGCAACGCAGCCGTCATCGAGATGCTGAAGAAAGTGGGCCTGGAGGATTACCACGCCCGCCGCTATCCGCACGAGTTTTCGGGCGGCCAGCGCCAACGCATCGGCATTGCGCGCGCGCTGGCGCTGCGGCCCAAGTTCATCGTCTGCGACGAGCCTGTGTCGGCGCTCGATGTCTCGATTCAATCGCAAGTGCTAAACATTCTGAAGGACTTGCAGCAAGAGTTCGGCCTCACCTATCTGTTCATCGCACACAACCTGGCCGTCGTCGAACACATCAGCGACCGCGTGGGCGTGATGTATTTGGGCAAGATGGTGGAGCTGACCGACCGCGAGACGCTGTTCCGCGATCCGCTGCACCCTTATACAAAGGCGCTGCTCTCGGCCATCCCCACCCACGACCCGACGATTAAAAAAGAGCGCATCATTTTGCAGGGCGAAATCCCCAGCCCGGTGAACCCACCCAAAGGCTGCCGCTTTCACCCACGCTGCCCGGTGGCGATAGACAAGTGCAAAGAGATTGAGCCGCTGTTCGAGGAAATAAAGCCCGGCCATGTGGTGGCCTGCCACGTAGCAAAGGACGAAGTAGAGAAGAGCAAGATGGCGATGGCGCGCTAGGCGCACTGTTTGTCGCAAAGAACACGAGAGCGAATTCCTGATTGGCCTGCAGCGTGAGCATCCTGAGCGCAATCGAAGGGTGCGACTCTTACACCAGTCAGAAATTCGCTCTAATAAAACTTTCCTCTTTCTAACATGGCCAGCAACGCGTCAAATCGCCGCTTCCTGGTTTCCAGCTTTTTGGCAGTCGCCAGCCGCCAGGCAATCGCGTATACGTTGGATTTGCTGAGCGTGTTAAAAAAGGCCTGTGCTTGTTTGTTGCCCCTCAGTGCCTTCAGAAAATCTTCGGGAACGACCATGTTTTTTTGCGAGTCATAGGCGGCTTCCCACCGACCATCTTGCCTGGCTGCTTCAACCTCGGCCAAGCCGGATGGCTGCATCCTCCCTGCGGCTTTTAGCGTAGCCACTTTATCAATATTGCGTTTCGACCACAGACTTTTTGGCCGCCGCGGCGTAAATTTTTGTAAGAAATACCTGTCGTCATAGCTGTTGCGCTGTCCATCAATCCAGCCGTAACAGAGCGCCACATCGAGCACTTCATCGTGGGTTACCGAAGCAATGCCCGAGGCTTTTTTGGCCATCTTTATCCACACCCCAGCAAGCTGGGCGTGGTGTTCGAACAGCCATTGTTCCAGCAACGGGACTGATGTAAAAGGCAAGATCGGAAGTTCCTGAGTTGTAGCCATATGCCCTTACGCTGTTTGCGAATTGATTACATCCACATAATGCGGGTTATACATAATGCCCAAGATGTTGCCGAACGGATCAATGACTGAAGCCGTAACGAAACCAGACTCGCCGCGTTTAGTCATCGGATCATATTCTTTTGCGCCCATGTCCTTAAGCCGCTCGAATGCCGCCTCGATATCATCGACATGCCACAAAAGGATCGCTCCTCCAGGCCCCGGCTGCATAGCTTTCGGCGCGTATCTACGATCAATAATGCCAAATTCATCAGCGTTGTCGCCGATCCGAAACTCGATGTACGCTGGATGCTCAGCGTTGGGTTGCTGAAAGTACGCCTCGACACCAAACAGTTCAACATACCAATCGCGCGCAGCAGCCACATCATCTGCCCAAAAATTTACCGTAGCCATACCGCGTAAAAAGTGCTTGTTTTTCATTTCTATACTCCTTTCTGTATCCCTTTTCTGTACCCCTTTATTAGAACGATTGACGTCTCTACAATACCAAGCAGCGTGAAAGAAGTATTACAAAAACCCGCAGACAGTTACGAGCCACGCGGACGCCTAGACCCAGCCGGTTTTGAGCGTCACGTGAGCTTCCATACCTACTTGCCTCCCGCTGACCTAGTCCCGTTTATCGAGCACTTTTGGACCATTCGTTGGGACGAAGCGGGCAATCCCTATAGCTCCGAAGAAGTGATGCATCGGCCCTATGTTGATGCCTTTTTTTCTATACAGCAGTCCGGCATTCAGGGCACCTTTCGTGGTAAACGAATCTATGTTGCAGTTGGTAGTGGAAGAATCGTCGGTATTCGCTTCCGGCCAGGGGCGTTTCATGCGTTCTGGGGTGGCGCACTCGCGGACTTACAAGACAAAATCATCGACTTACAGCAGGTATTTCACCAAATAGACAGTCGTTACATCGAACACCTGTTAACACTCGACGACCAAGCGGTTATCCATGATCTCCTAAAACTGGTTCGAGCGAAAAATCCCCAGCCCGATGCCAATATCGAGCTTATCAACGAGATCATCACGGCCATCGAAACCGACGAAAGCCTCCAGACGGTTACAGCCGTGGCAAAAGCGTTTAGCAGAAGCGAACGCTGGTTGCAGCAGCTTTTTCAGGTCTACGTCGGCATTGGGCTTAAATGGCTGCTTCAGCGTCGCAAGCTGCTAGCGGCGGCCCAACAGATCCGCGAGAGCGACCAGCCCAATTGGGTAGCGATTGCCTATGACTTGGGCTACAGCAGCCAACAACATTTCATTACGGACTTTAAGCAAGTATTGGGTAAAACACCGCTGCAGTACAAAAAAGAACTTACTGTGCTTTAGCATTTGCGATTTCTAATCATGGATGCGACTTTATGCAACCACCCATGCGGTTCTTCGTAACAGCCGCTTGGAGGAAACAAAGAAATTTCATGAATCAAAAGATCGTCTATCAGCAAACCAGCAGACCTGGGTGTCTGATTCAATTGTTGTGGTACTGGTTTCTGGGCTGGTGGCTGGGGTTGATCTGGGTTTCGGTGGCCTGGTTTCTCATGCTCACCGTCATCGGCATTCCGGTTGCCGTCGTCATGCTCAACAACGTCTCGCAAATTATTGCCTTACGGGGCCGCCGTGTGGTGCAGGTAAGTGCGAGCGGTGTGCGCGATGTGCCGCAGATTAGCATCCTCATCCGTGCGCTGTGGTTCGTTGTGTTCGGCTGGTGGTTCAGCGCCATCTGGATGGCAATTGCCTACTTGCTGTGCCTGTCCATCATCGGCCTGCCCTTCGGCTTCTGGATGTTTGATCTGACGCCGACGGTGGTATCGTTGAAACGGTAGAAACATTGTTGCGGTGACTGCCACAAAATCCACAGGACTGTCTATCTATATGATCCGTGATGTAAAAGACTTTACGCCAGAATTTCTAACCGACGTGTTTCGCCGCTCGTTAGAAGATCAGAGTCTGGAAGTGGAAAGGGTAACTGTTGCGCCACTATCGCTAAAGACGGCCCACAGCGCGCAACTCCATCGGTTGCATCTCACGTATCTGAATGAGGGCCATAGCGGTCCGAAGTCTGTGATTGCCAAACTTCCAGATCTTTCACCAGAGATGGTTGAAAACTGTCGAATCTTTCAACCAGGCACAAAGGAAGAATGGTTTTATCGTTTTGCTGTACCTGCAGGATCGATCAGAACACCACGGGTCTATTTTGGTTCGGCGTTACGTACGACCGGCGAGGCGACACTACTTCTGGAGGATCTTGGACACCTAGAGGCAGTGACCCAGGTTGAGGAAGCTCCACATGACGACATCATTTTGGCTCTGGCCGAGCTTGCACGTTTTCACGCAAAGTGGGGGAACGCAACGGGACACGAGGGTTTTGATGAATTACGAGACTTGGTGGGAGATGCTGCAATAGGAGCAGCACGCGTACAGCAACTTTTTGTCGAGGCGTGGCCGCTATTCGTTAAGAACTCGCGATTCAATATACCCAAAGAAGTCAACCAGCTTGGTGAATCTTTGGTTGAAAAGGGGTTGTCTCCCGAAGCTTTGAGTTGCAGCGGCCCAAATACATTACTCCATGGCGACTACCGCATAGATAACCTTCTGTTTTCGGATGTGAGTGGCATTCGCAATTGCATTGTGTTGGACTGGGAGTCAGTTGAGATTGGCTGCGGAATGATTGATGTGGCGTGGCTCGTTGCAGGATGCGTACCAAATCTATCTGCTGAACTTGAACTCAGCATGTTGAGTCACTATTACCATTGCTTGTTAAAGCATGGTGTTACCGGGTACGACTTCCAAACGTGTTTTGACGACTATCGTAAATGCATGATCGTGCAATTTGTTCAAGGCGTATTGTCGGGAACGATCTACGAGCCTGAAACGGTTTCAGATGCCGATGCTAGATTTGCAACAGTAATCGGCAGTCGGTTTGTTGAGGCTGCTTACAGACTGCGTCTACAGAATTTGATGTAAAGCTGAGCGCGAGGTAAAACAAAGAAAACGCAAGGCGTAGCCGCAGCACATGCGGGCGTTATAAAGACGTTCTATCGGAACTTCTCTACGAAAAGGCCTCGCAGGTTTTAATCTGCGAGGCTTTTTTGTTGTTAAGGCATTCACGTTTTCCGTATGCTACACTCGCGCGGCTCCCACAAAGATTAAAGCAAAAGGAATGATGATGTCTGATATGACTTCAACGACTTTAGAAAGATTTGGTGATGTGACGTTCAAAGGTGTTCCACAGACCGTGTTAGGCCAGCCTCTCAAAATTGGCGACAAGTTCCCCGCAACCAAGCTGATTGCGCCCGACTTCAGCCAGGTGGATTTGCAAGCGTTTGAAGGCCAGGTGCGCCTGGTTAGCGTAGTGCCCTCGTTGGACACGGGCATTTGCGATGCTCAGACCAAGCGCTTTAACGACGAGGCCGAGCGCCTCGGCAACAAAGTCAAAATTCTGACCATCAGCGCCGACATCCCATTTGCCCAGCGCCGTTGGCTCAAAGATGCCGAGGTCAAGAACATCACCGTGCTGTCCGATCATCACGACATGGCCTTCGGCGATGCCACCGGCACCCACATCCGCGAATTGCGTTTAGACCAACGCAGCATCTTCGTCGTCAACAAAGACAATGCCGTGACCTACGTCGAATACGTCCCCGAAATTGCCCAGCACCCCGATTACGATGCAGCGCTGGAAGCTGTGCAGAAGCTAATCTAATAGTGAATGGGGATTAGGGATTGGTGACTAATCACCAATCCCTAATCCCCATTCACTAATCCCCAGAATGCCAACCGTCCAAGAATTCGCCACGCGCCTCGTCACCAACGTCGAAAACGTCATCTTTGGCAAACGCGAGACGGTGGAACTGACCGCCATTTGTTTGCTGTGCCAGGGGCACTTGTTGATTGAAGACGTGCCGGGCGTGGGCAAAACCATGCTGGCACGTGCGCTCGCCAAATCTATTGGTGGCGGGTTCAAGCGCATTCAGTTCACGCCCGATATGTTGCCTGCCGATGTCACCGGCACCTCCATCTACAACCAGAAGACCAGCGATTTTGAATTTCGCCCCGGCCCCATCATGGCCCAGGTGGTGCTGGCCGATGAAATTAACCGCGCCACGCCCAAGACCCAGGCCGCCTTGTTGGAGGCGATGGAAGAGCGCCAAGTGACCGTAGATGGCATCACCCGCCCACTGGCCCAGCCGTTTTTGGTGCTGGCTACCCAGAACCCAATCGAATACGAAGGCACGTTTCCATTGCCCGAGGCGCAGCTCGACCGCTTTCTCATGCGGCTCTCGTTGGGCTACCCAACCGCCGCACAGCAGGTGGCTATTTTGGATGCGCAGCAATACGCGCACCCCATCGAAAGCCTGGAGCAAATTGCCACACCCGCCGAATTGGTGCAAATGCAAGACCAGTTGCGCACGGTTTATGCCGACCCACTCATAAAAGAATACATCGTACAAATTGTGGAGAAGACCCGCAGCCACAGCGATGTGTATCTGGGGGCCAGCCCACGTGGCGCACTCACGCTCTACCGCGCCAGCCAGGCCCGCGCTGCGTTGCAAGGCCGAGATTACGTTATTCCTGACGATGTGAAGGCGCTGGCCCTTGCCACCCTGGGCCATCGCATCATCATCGGCCCCGCCGCCCGCATCAAAGGCATCAGCAGCGAGACCATTGTGGAAGAGCTGCTGAAGACCATTCCGGTGCCGGGAGCAAAAGTGAAATGACGAATGACGAGTGACGAATGTCGAGCGCATTCGTCACTCGTCATTCGCCACTCGTCATTTCAATGACTCGCTATCGTGTCTTCCTCCTCCTCTTCGCTGTTTCGCTGGCAGGCGGGCTGATGTATGGGCGCGCTTTGTGGTGGAGCATTGCCGGGGCGCTGTTTGCGCTGATTGTGATTGCGATTCTGTGGGCCTGGACGGGCGTGAACTGGTTGCGCGTGGCCCGCCGTAGCAGCGCGCGCGTGGCTCAGGTTGGCCAGTACATCGAAGAAGAATTCCGCGTGACGAATTTGGGGCATGTGCCCAAGCTGTGGCTGGAGGTAAAAGACAGCAGCACGCTGTTGGGGCACTATGCCAGCCGTGTGGTGGGCTTTGTAGGCGGCGGGAAATGGTGGGGCTGGCGCGTGCGCACGCGCTGCACCCAGCGTGGCCGCTATGAGCTTGGCCCCGTAACCGTGCGCAGCGGCGACCCGTTGGGCATTTACCAGATGCACCGCAAAATCGACCTCAAGAATGTGCTGCTGGTGCATCCGCTAGTCTACGACTTTCGGGAGTTTCCGTTGCCGATGGGCTACTTGCCGGGCGGCGAGGCGCTGCGCC
>JAYTNY010000018.1:0-5301 GCA_043748055.1 Roseobacter sp. | reverse complement strand
TAGCAAGCCGAAGTGGCGAAATGGCAGACGCGCCACGTTCAGGGCGTGGTGAGCTTACGCTCATCGGGGTTCAAGTCCCCGCTTCGGCATAGCAAAGGGGCGAACGAACAACTCAAATTGTTTCGTTCGCTTTTTGTTTTGAACAGGCTTTTGAATAGGCTATGACCCAATCCAGCAAATCTGCTCACCCTGAAATCAGCCGGGCGCTGTTGTGGTTCTCTATTGCGGCCATCGTCTTGTCGCTGCCGCTAATCGTCAACATCGTTGGGCGGGTGCAGGCCGAGGCAGAAATGCGTGCTGCGGTGCAGCAGATGACGACGCAAGTGGACGAAAACAAGACCAAGCTGGTGCAACTGCAAGAGGCGCTGGACTATGCCAAGAGCAGCGCCTACACCGAGCGCTGGGCACGCGTGCAAGCGCACGGGGCCAGGCCCGGTGAGACGGTCGTCATATCACCCGCCACCGATGGGCCGCCCCGTTTATGGTGGGAGGCGTTTCTAACTCAGTAGGTAGAGTAGGTAAAATGGACGATATGGTTTGTGTTGGGGCTAAACCCCAAGCGAAACATGATTTTGGAGGAAGCCTATGTTCGGCAAAGACCGATCAGCCCCTAAACAGACACCGGAAAGACAGAGCGGGAACACAAGTGCCAGCACTGGCAGCTCTGTCAACAGCAATTCATCCAATACATCTTTTGGTAGCACCGTGAACAATAACCCACCTCCCCAACCCGTTGGCGCAATGCCGATGACGAACTCGAAGATCGAAACTGTGATTGGCCCCGGTTGCCGTGTGAATGGCATTTTGCAAAGCGAAGGCGGCGTGCGCATAGATGGCGTCTTTGATGGCACGATTGCGATTCAGGGCAACTTGGTCATCGGCGAGAGCGCGACGATTGTGGCCGATATTCAGGCCTACAACATCACCGTCTCCGGCACGATCAAAGGCAACATCACGGCCAACAAGATCGAGATTATGGAGACCGGCAAAGTGTGGGGCGATCTGAGCGTGAACTCGTTGTTGCTAAACGAAGGCGCGTTCTTGCGCGGCAACACCAACATGCAGGGCGATCTGGAACCACCGGTCATCGAAGCGCCCAAAGTGACGATGCCGCGCTTGGTTGCATCGCCGATAGATGACGATAATCTTTAGGAAGTTATGAGGGATGAACTGCGGAGTCAATAACTCATCCCTCATCCCTCATCCCTCATTCCTCATAACTCGTATGGCCCTTTCCCTCTCCGAAATCGAACGCATCGCCCACTTGGCCCGCCTCTCGCTCACCGATGAGGAGAAGGCCCGCTATGCCGAGCAGCTCTCTGCAATTCTGGATTACGCGGCGCAACTGGCCGACATCAACGTGGATGGCATTGCGCCCACCGCCACCGTGCTCTCCGTCCGCAGCGTGATGCGCGAGGGCGACGAAGTCTCCGGCAGCATGCTCCACAAAGACGCCCTGGCCAACGCTCCAGCCACCGATGGTGCCAGCTTCGAAGTGCAGGGGACGTTTGCGGATAGTGAGTAGTGAATGGGGATTCGTGATTGGTGATATACCTAATCACGAATCCCCATTCACCAATCCCTCTAATGCCTACACTCACCTCACTCACCCTGTACGAAGCCCGCGAAAAATTGCGTGCCCGCGAGATTACCTCAGTTGAATTGACCCACGCGTTTTTTGAGCGTATTCACTTGCTCAATGCTCGGCTGAATATCTATCTCACCCTCAACGAAGCAGAGGCGATGATGCAAGCGTCGGAGGCTGATGCGCGCATGGCACGAGGCGAGGACACGCCAGTCCTGGGCGTGCCCATCGCCATCAAAGATGTGCTTAGCACCAAAGGCTTGCGCACCACCGCAGGCAGCAAAATTTTGGAGAACTATGTGCCCACTTGGGACGCGACCGCCGTTGCCAAATTGCGGGCGGCGGGCGCAGTATTTTTGGGCAAGCTGAATTGCGATGAGTTCGCCATGGGGTCATCCACCGAGAACAGTGCGTATGGGCCGACGCGCAACCCGTGGGACGAGAGCCGCGTGCCCGGCGGCTCATCCGGCGGCAGCGCGGCGGCGGTGGCGGCGGATTTGTGCGTGGCCGCCCTCGGCACCGACACGGGCGGCAGCGTGCGCCAACCGGCGGCGATGTGCGGCGTGACCGGTCTCAAGAACAGCTATGGCCGCGTCTCGCGCTATGGCCTCATCGCCTTTGGCTCCTCGTTAGATACGATTGGGCCGCTGACCAAAGACGTGCGCGACGCAGCCATCATGCTCAGCGTCATCGCGGGCGGCGACCCGCTGGATTCGACCTCGGTAAATGAGCCTGTGCCTTCTGCGAACTTTACTAACCTTAAAGACCTTACCAACCTTAAAAACCTAAAAGCAGGCGTGCCCAAAGAATATTTTCTGGATGGCATGCAGCCCGAAGTGGTTGCCAGCGTGCGTGCGGCAATCACGCACATGCAAAACATGGGCGCAGAAATCCGCGAGATCAGCCTGCCCAACACCAGCCTGGGCCTGCCGGTGTATTACCTCATTGCGCCCGCCGAAGTCTCGGCCAATATGTCTCGGTTTGATGGGGTGAAGTATGGCCTGCGCGTGCAGGGCGGCGATTTGATTGACACGTATAAGCAGACACGCGGGGCGGGCATTGGCGCAGAAGTAAAGCGCCGCATCATGTTGGGCACCTACGCCCTCAGCGCAGGCTATTACGATGCGTACTACATCCGCGCCCAAAAAGTGCGCACGCTGATTAAGCGCGATTTTGAGCAAGCCTTTGAGCAAGTGGATGTGATCGCCGCGCCGGTTGCGCCCACCACCGCATTCAAGATCGGCGAGAACGTAAACGACCCGATCAAGATGTATCTCGAAGACGTGTTCACACTGCCGCTCAGTTTGGCTGGCTTCTGCGGCCTCAGCGTGCCGTGCGGCTTCGACCAAAGTAATTTGCCCATCGGCATGCAATTGATGGGCCCAGCCTTTGGCGAGGCTACAATTCTCAACGTCGCTCAGGCGTATCAGAACACGACGGAGTGGCATCTTAGAAAACCGGTTATGGGTTATTAGTTATTGGTTGACTTACGCGCGAACCAATAACGAATAACCCATAACTAATAACCATGACAATGAACATCATCATCCTCCTCGCCGGTTACGGCACCCGACTTCGACCCCACACCTACACCAAACCCAAGCCGCTGATCACCGTCGCGGGCAAGCCTGTGCTGGGGCATATTCTGGATGGCATCGCCAATGTGCAAATTGACAAAGTCGCCTTTGTGGTCGGCTACTTAGGGGATCAGTTTGAGCCGTATGTGAAGCGTATGTACCCTGGGCTAAACGCCGAATACATTGAGCAAAAAGAAGCCAACGGCCAGGCCAGCGCGGTGTTGCTGGCGAAAGATGCCGTGAGTGGCCCCACCGTCGTCATCTTTGGTGATACGGTGACGGACGCCGACCTGAGCAAGCTGAGTGCTGCCGAGGGCGACGGCGTTTTGTATGTGCGCGAGGTGGAAGACCCACGCCGTTTCGGTGTCGTTCAGGTTGGCAGCGATGGCTTTATTCAGCGCGTCATCGAAAAGCCCAGCACGATGGAGAACCGTTTGGCGCTGATCGGCGCGTATTACGTAAAAGATGCCGCCAAACTCATGGCGGCTTGCCAGGAGTTAATAGACCGCGACATCAAAACCAAAGGCGAGTATTACTTTGCCGATGCGCTAAACCTGATGATGGAGAGCGGCGCAAAGTTTAAGACCGAGCGCGCCGACGTATGGCTGGATTGCGGCAAGCCCGATGCGGTGTTGGAGACCAATCGTTACTTGCTCTCGCACGGCCAAGACAATAGCGCGCACTGGGCCGATTGCAATTGCGTCATTGTGCCGCCGGTGAATATTCACCCCAGCGCCAAGATCGAAAGCAGCGTGATTGGCCCCAACGCCAGCATCGGCGAGAACTGCCATATAGTGAACAGCGTGATTCGAGAGAGCATTGTGGATACCGGCGCGTATGTCAGCGACCACGTGTTAGCGAACTCGTTGATTGGCCGTGATGCCATTTTGGCGGGCCGACCGCGCAAGTTCAATGTGGGCGATAGCAGCGTGGTGGGGTTCGACGAAGAGTAAGTAAGAACCCCCGACCCCTAAAGGGGAGTCGTTGACTTATGCTCTAACTTCCCCATTCGAAACAGACCGAGGAACCTATAGCAAAACTCAGGGACTCCCCTTTAGGGGTCGGGGGTTCAACGCGTAATCCCCACCGTGAACAGCTTCACATCTTTGCCGCCCAGCTTGTATTTGTAGTCTTCGTTGCCCTGCAAAAAGTCGAAACTAACGCGTTTCTCGGCAATGGCTTTTTCGATGAGGCGGGCAATGAGCACCTGGCCGGGGCTGAGATAGGCGAACTTCAGCGGATCAAGGCCACTGTTGTAAACCAACACCTGGTTGTCCCACACAAAGTTCAAATAAGCCGCCGCCCGCTCGCCGCCGCGCTCATCGCCCACCTCCAGAAAGGCCAGTTGCAAGAAGCCTGCATCGAACATGGCCCGCGACGACGCGTGAAAGAATTTTTCCATGCGCGGGGTCATAAAGCTATCTTTGCTCACCATGCTGGCGCGCATCAGACGCAGGAAGTCATCCACGTCGGCATCTAACTTGTTCGCATCAGTGGCGTAGGTCACGGTCGCGTCTTCCTCGGCGCGGCGCAGCTTGCGGCCCAGTTCGCGGCGCTCTTTGCTCTCAAGCTGGCTCAGGTACGCCTCAAAACTTTCGGGCAATGCAATGATGGGGCAGACATCCTCAAACACGGCGTTGGCCTTCCAGCCGCGTGCCGCAGCCAGTTCTTGCAGCAGCGCCAAGTTGGGGGTAGCCTCGGGCATGTTGCACAAGCTGATGGCGTTCCAGTTAGGTGATTGCTCGCTGCTCAAGAAATCCAACACAGCGGTCAGGCACTCGCGCTCGTGGCCTTTCAAAAAAATAAAGTCCAGGTAGTCCGAGACTTCTTTGCAGCCCACAAACGTGGCTTGCACGCCGCCTAGCGCGTCGGCCTCAAAAAACAACGGCGCAATTCCAATCAGTTGATCTCCGTCATGGAGCGTTAGCACGCGCAATTCCCCCTCACCCAAACTGGCCCACCACACGCGCTGCCATTCGCGGGTTAAGAACAGAGTGTTGGTCGAAGAATTTTTTAGAAGCGCGTTCCACGAATCGCCGAGAGCATCGAACACTTCTGGTGTTGAATGAATTTGAACTTGCATGTGATGCGAGATTTTCTCATGCAAAGGCGCGAAGGCACAAAGAAATTTCTTTGTGC
>JAYTNY010000017.1:0-5585 GCA_043748055.1 Roseobacter sp. | reverse complement strand
CCGTAGATATTTTGCAGATCAAGCGGCGTCATCACGCGCTCGAACAACAGGTCGGTTTTCGTAGTACGCTCAAAAAGCTGTTGTTTGATTTGGCTTGCGTACCGCTCGCGCTGCGCATCCCAATCAAATGCTTTTGAAAGATACGGCGCATTCGCTAACACAAACCAATTCTCGTGGTTCGCTGGTGCGTGTTCAGGGTCGCTCTTGGACGTGATGCACACATAGAGCGTGGGATCACTCGGCGGAATTTTGCGCTTAAAAATGTCATCAAACTCGCGTGGATAGTCATCGCTAAAAAAGATATTGTGATGCGCCAGATCGTTGTGTCGGCCCTGCACACCCAGCATCAGCACAAAGCCGCTGCACGAGGGTTCGAGGTGTAATGTGTTTTGTTTTGCTATTGCTTTCTGGGGCAGCAATGTTTCGTAGGTCCAAGCCACGTCCGCGTTGGCGATGACGCTGTCGGCTGTCACCGTTTCGCCGTTCTTCAAACGAATGCCGCTGGCCGTGTTGCCCGTTGTGCATATTTCAGCCACTGGCGTTTGGTAATGGATCTCGACACCCAACTCTTTCGCTAACTGCTCAAATGCTCTCGCAAGCTGAAACACGCCGCCTTTCGGATACCACGCCCCCATTGCCATCTCTACATGCGCGATGACGTTGAGCGTGGCGGGTGCTTGGTACGGTGATGAGCCGTTGTAGGTGGCGAATCGGTCGAAGAGCTGAATGAGGTGCGGGTCAGTGAAGTGCGCCTGCACGGCCTGATGCATCGTGCGCAGCGCATCGATTTTTAGGACATCAGTCAGTGGTAGCTTGAACAGATCGAGTACGCCGGGTTGCTGGCGATACAAAAATGGCCCGCTGATCGTGTCATATAACTGTTGAACGTAGCGCATGAACTGGCGATAGCTGTCAACATCCTGCGGCGCGAACTTGCTGATTCGTTCACACATCACGTCTTCGTTCGTCGTGGTGTCAAGCACATGGCCATCCCGCCAAAAATAACGTGTCACTGGGTCGAGGGGCACAAACTGCACATAGTCATTCAGGTCGCGCCCAACCTCGCGCCACAATTTCTCAAACACATGCCGCATGGTGATGACCGACGGGCCAGTGTCGAACCGAAAGCCCTCGGCGTGCAGTTCACCCATCTTGCCGCCCGGGCGGTTTAGCTGTTCGTAAATGCTGACGCGATAGCCCTGGTGCGCCAAGCGAATGGCGGCACTTAGCCCGCCAATGCCTGCACCAATGATGATGACTTTTGCATTTGTCTTCAAAGTTATAATCTCTTGAATGATTGTCATGAATGCGATTAACTCGGAACTGCTGCATGAAATTACAGCCAAGTTGGTTGCCGAAATGACCCCAACTTCGGTATATCTTTTTGGCTCTTACGCTTGGGGTACTCCCACCCAAGATAGCGATTTGGATTTGATGGTGTTGCTCTCTGACTCAGACGAAAAACCGCATCAACAATATTTGCGGGCACGTAAGGCTTTGCGATTTGCGCGCGTGCCGCTCGATGTGATTGTAGGATCGCAGAATGAGTTTGACCGTTTTCGCAACGTTACTGTTTCGCTTCAACACAAAATCGCCACCGAAGGTAAACTGCTTTATGAGCGATGAGATCATTTTGCTTGTGCGCAGTTGGTTAGTGAAGGCTACTAGCGACCTTCTTGCGGCCAAGCGTCTCGCCGATGGTGATGATCCGCTTCGGGATGTGGCGATTTATCATTGTCAACAATCGGCGGAGAAAGTGGTTAAAGGTTATCTTACCTTCCATCATATTGCGTTTACACGTAGTCACGATGTTGAAGAGTTGATAGCCCAAGCCGTCGAAATAGATTCGAATTTCCAAGATTGGCTGGATGTGGGAGATAGCCTTACCCGTTACGCGACAGCTTTTCGATATCCAACTGACCCGCTTAGATTGCAACCGGACACAGAAGAATTCAATCAAGCACTTTCGGATGCCGAAGGGCTATTTGATTTTGTTACGGCGTTGTTACCAGATGCAGTTCAGCCCTGACTAATTCTGCGGCGGAACCCAACCAGCGCCCGTGCGAACGGTTGCCGCATCAACCTTGGGTGCAGCACTCCCACCGTTTGCACCCCGTCCAATTGTCTCGTCGCTCACCTCATCCAGCCGCAAGCTCAGCACTTGCGATGCGCCATCCGCACCCATGCTGATGCCGTAAATAGTAGCGGCAGATTCCACCGTGCCCCGGTTGTGAGTGATGATGATGAACTGTGTGGTGTCGGCCAAACTCTCAATCATGTTGCGCATGCGGCCCACGTTGCTTTCGTCCAGTGCGGCATCCACTTCGTCCAATACGCAGAACGGCGTGGGCTTTACGCGCAGAATCGCAAACATGAGCGCCGTGGCCGTCAGGCTGCGTTCGCCGCCACTCAGCAAGGCCAGCGTGGCCGGGCGTTTGCCGGGCGGCTGAGCGTGAATCTCCACGCCGCACTCGTCAATGTTGTCGGGGTTGGTGAGTACCAGTTTGGCTTGCCCGCCGCCGAACAATATTTTGAAGGTGTTCTGAAAATGGGCGGCAATCGCATCAAATGTCAATCGAAACGTGGCCTTCATCACGTCGTTCAACTCGGCGATGACTTGCTGCAAGCTCAGGCTGGCTTCTTCCAAATCGTTGGCCTGCTCGATCATAAACTTGGCGCGTTTCTCTAATTCGTCAAATTCGTTTTGGGCTTCGTAGTTAATTGCCCCGAGCCGCTTAATTTGGTTGCGCAGTTGTTGGATGCGCTCGGTCACACCTTCGGGCAGTTGTTCCACCGGCTCCAACGATGCCAATAACTCCAGCGCCTTGTCGCGCGCATCAAACGTAAGCTGCTCGCCGACCAAGGCTTGCGCGCTGTCTTCGGGCTGCAAGCTCCGCGTCATCGCGGCATCATCCGTAAAGGCGTCTACGGCGCGCTCGCGCAAATTCTCCAGCTCGTTTTGATGGCGGGCCAGTTCCAATTCGGCGGCATTGCTGGCGCTTTCGCTCTCGCGCAAATTGCGCTCAGCCTCGCGGCGTTTGGCATCCGCCTCGTTTACGCGTGCTTCTATCGCCGCCATTTCAACTTGAATGGGCAGCAGGCGCGCGTCCACGGCCTGCATGTCGGTGTCGCTTTGGGTGGCAACGTCCACCAGCATTTGCAACTGGCTGTTGGCCGTTTGCTGGGCCGATGTCAACTCCACAAAACGCACTTCGCTGGTTTCTTTTTGCTTCACCGCGTCGGCGTAGCTGGCGAGGCGTTCGCGCTTCACGGCCTCGGCGCTGCGCACGGCTTCGGCGGCGCTGGCCAGGGCGGCGTGGGCGTGGTTCAACGCCTCTAGCCAGCCACCGGCCAGCGTCTCTTGCAGTTGGGTTTCGATAGCGCTCTTGTGCGCGTTCATCTCAAGCTGGTCGGCCTCGTGTTTCGCCGCATCTTCTGCCGCCTGTTTAGCCTGCTCGTCGATTTGCGCAATCTCTTGCTCAATTTGCTCAATCTCGCCAGCAAACACGGCCAAATTTTCTTCGAGGCGGGCGGCCTGGGCCTCGGTGTTGTTGCGTTCGTTGCGGCGGTTGGCGCTTTCGCGGGCAAAGGCATCGCGGGTGCGCGTGGCTTCATCCAATGCGCGACGCGCCGTGTCCAGTTCACGGTTGGCTGCATCGCGTCCCTGTGCGGCGGTGTCGCGGTTGGCCCTCGCTTCTTCCGGCGTAATTAGGTTTAGTACGTCCGAGGTGTCGAGCGTACCTCCCGCGAACAAACCAGATTTTTCTGAAAAACCTGGTTTGTTCGCGGGGTCTGCTGTTGCGGAAATTCCGGCGGGCAAGCCCAATGCGCCAGATGCGTGGGCCACTTCGCCGTTGCGGGTAACGCACACGCTGCCGTGCGGCAACTGCGCTACCAACGCCTGCGCCGATTCCAAATCTCGGCATACGAAGGTGCGCCCAGCCAAAGTTTGCAACGCAGGGCGCAGCCAGTCCGGTGCGCTCACCCCATCCAGCATAGGCCGTGCGCCACTGGCGCGGGCGCGCTCGGTTGTCGCGCGGTCTTCGTCACCCACGCGCAGCCCATCCAGCGGCACCACCGAGAGCCGCCCAGTGTGTTGCGAGGCCAGCCACGCGCGAGCGTGTGTCACGCCGTCGTTGGTCTCAATCACCAGCGCGGTCATCAGTTCGCCCAACGCGGCCTTCACCGCTTTTTGGTCTTCCTCGCGCACTTGCAAAAAGCTGCCCAACGCGCCGCGCACGCCGGGCAAAGCTGCTTTTTGGGCCAGATCAAATAAATCGCGGGTGCCTTGTTGGGCCTGCTCTTGCAGCCGCATTTCGGCGAACAGGCTCATGCGGCTGGTCAGCTTTTCTTCGGCCTCGGCGGCGGCCAGGGCAGATTGGGCCGTGGTGAATGCGGCGCGAGCGGCTTCCAGTTGTTGCGTGCGGGCGTGGTGCTGCGCTTCCAGTTCGTTGAGGCGCACCAGGTCTTGCTCAAGTTGTTGCTCTAACGCACCAAGTTTTGCCAACGCTTGTTCGCGCTGTGCTTCAACCTGGGTGTTGCGTTGGGCGCTGGCCTCGATGCGTTTTTGCAACTGTGTAGTGCGCTGTTGGGCGCTGCTCATTTGGTTGCGCGCCGTGCTAAGGCTGGCGCTGAACTGCATCAGCGTTTGTTGGGCTTGGTTGCGCTGGGCTTCCAGCTCGGAACGGGCGGCTTGGCGCACGGCGGCGGCGGCTTGCGCCTCGTCCAACCCGGTTTGCTTTTGGGTGCTAATGCCTTGTGCGGCAAATAGCGCAGCGGCGGCGTGAGCGGCCTTGATGGCTAAATCATCCATCGCGGCGGCACGGCGGGCAATGTCTTGTTGCACGCTGCTGGCCTGCACCTCGAACGAGGCGGCGCGTTCGCGCATGACGGCGAGGTTACGCGTCGCGTCTTCGGCCTTGCGCCGCGCTTCCTCGCGTTGGGGCAGCACAGCGGCCAAACTGGTGCGTAACACGGTTTGCTCTTCCCGAATGCGGCTAGCGGCCTCATCAAACTGAGCCACGGTGGCGCGGGCGGTTTGCACGGTTTGGGTGATTGCGCTGCGGTTGGTTGTGGCTTTTGTGATGGCGTTTTGCGTGAGCTGGTAATGATGGCCGAACCAAATTTTCTGGTGCGTTTGCAATTCTGCCGTCAGCGCTTCGTATTGTTTTACTTTGCCCGCCTGCCGCTCTAGCTGGGCCAAGCGCGGGGTGATCTCGGCCAGAATGTCTTTGGCGCGTTCCAGGTTGTGGCGGGTTTCGGCCAGCTTGCGCAGTGCGTCGTCGCGGCGGTCGCGGTAAGAAATTATTCCTGCGGCTTCCTCGAACAAAGCGCGGCGCTCCTCGGCCTTTTGCGAGAGTGCGGTGTCTACTGCGCCCTGGCCGATGACGGTGTAGTTGCGCTCGGCCAAGCCGCTGCTGCCCAACAAATCGCCGATCTCGCGCAGGCGCACGCGGCTGCCATTCAGCGAATACTCGTTGGTGCCGTCTCGGTAGGCGCGGCGGCCAATTTCTATTTCGCTGTATTCGATTGGGAAGAAGCCATCGCTGTTGTCGAAGACCATCAGCACTTCGGCCATGCTGGCG
>JAYTNY010000016.1:0-6253 GCA_043748055.1 Roseobacter sp. | reverse complement strand
GTTGCACGAGGCGATGGAGGAAGGTGAGGTCACCGAGAACCCGGAGTACGAGGACGCCAAGAACGAACAGGCGTTTGTGGAGGGCAAGATTATTGACATCGAGACGCGTTTGAACAACGCAGTTTTGATCGAAAATAAGGGCGGCCCACCCAACGAAATCCGGCTGGGCAGCAAAGTGACGCTGACCGAGGCGGGCACCACCAGCAAGGAGCATTACATCATCGTCGGCAGTTTGGAGGCCGACCCAATGAACGGCAAGATCAGCAACGAATCGCCTTTGGGCAAGGCCTTAATTGGCCGCAAGACCAATGAAGAGGTGATGGTGCAGACGCCGGGCGGGCCGATTAAGTTTAAGGTGACGCACGTTAATAACAAGTGACGCGATACTTAAACAACAACTGAAGATAGAACGTGATCGAGGCGGCTCATTGAGTCGCCTCGAATACTTTTCCAAAAGACCGATTTCCACCCGTAGAGACGCGTTTGGTAGAGACGCGCTGCAGCGCATCTCTACGATGAGGCTATTTTCTGGATGAGTAGCGCCAGCAATGCCGTGCGCGGAATGATGGAGCTAAGTTCGATGTATTCATCGGGGCCGTGATCGAGGCCACCCACGGGGCCGAGGCCGTCTAATACCGGCACGCCCAACTCGGCCATTTTGTTGGCGTCCGAGACACCACCGGTAGCGGCATCGTTCACCTCGAAGCCCAACTCGCGGGCGCTGCGTTGGGCCATCTCCACCAGCTTGGCGATGGCGGGTGTTTTGGCCATGGGCATAAAGCCAAAGCTGCCAGACATCTCAACTGTGGTGCCGCGCACCTGGCTGGGTTGGCGGGCTAAATCGGCAATAGCTTGCTTGGCGAGGGTTGCGCCCGCTTGGTCTATCGCGCGTACATCCACATCGACCCAGGCCTCGTCTGGCACCACGTTCGGGCGCGTGCCGCCACCAATCACGCCTGCGTTAACCGTAACCCCAGGCGCAATGCCATTAAGCGCGTGCAGCGCGGCGATGCGATGGGACAGCTCCAGAATGGCGTTCGCACCTTTCTCTGGTTCCACACCGGCATGGGCGGCTTTGCCACGCACACGCAGCTTGTAATTGCCCACGCCTTTGCGCGCGCTCACAATGTCGCCATTGGCGCGGGCGGCCTCTAGCACAAACACCGCATCCATGTTTTTGGCGATGGGGGCATACAGATGCTGCGAAACCGGCGAACCCACTTCTTCCTCGCTGTTGAAAAAGAACACCAGCTCCGCAAAATCGGCAAAGCCGGATTGCTGCAATGCACGCACGGCATACAGCCCTACCAACAGGCCCCCTTTGATGTCGCAGGTGCCGGGGCCAATGATCTTGTCACCGACGATGCGCATGGGGCGCCGGGCGGCAGTGCCGATGGGATACACCGTATCGAGGTGGCCGATGAGCATGATGCGCGCTTTGCCGCTACCGGTGATGCGGCCCACCACGTTATCGCCAAAATGCGGTTGAGACAACGTTTGCACGGCGTAGCCCCACTCGGCGCAGCGGCGCTCGCACCAGCGGGCCACGCGGTCTACGCCCAGTTTGTCGTCGGTGCCGCAATCGCGGTTCACCAGGTCGGCCAGGTCGGCGATAAACGCATCGCGATAGGAATCGTGTTGGGGTTTCAAATAATCTAGCAGCTTTGTGGTTTGTTCAGACATAGCAAGCGAGATTATCAATGATGTGTATAACGATGTGGCTAATGGGGCTATGATGAGATTAAGGAGAAAGCCATGAGCACAAAAACAAAAGGCGATGGGACCAAAGACGCCCCCTGGCAACTCAAGACGCCGCCCGGCACAGGCGAATACACGATTCATAGAGACGAGGCGCATGATCCACCGATTCTGGTGTGCAAGGTGGGCAGCACCACGTTGCACTACGATCTGCGCTGCATCGAAGACCTGCACGCCATGTTGAAGGCGCATGGCGACTGGATGGACTTAGGTGCTGCCGATGAGCAAAAGCCTGCCAAAGAAGGCACGGTCGAAGCTTGGGGTCGCTCGTCCGATAACCCGGTGGGCGGCTGGTATGGCCTAAAGAAAGGATATCGGGGCCGCTTTGGCATGTATCTGCCACCGCTGATGGAAGCGCTGGGGCTGGTTGAGTTGGAGCACAACGCCAAGAACAACCGCATGCGAGCGAAATAGCGTTTGTAGCTCTGTCAAACACCGAATGCTTCGCCCCTACCGGTGGTTTCTGCCTTTGCTGCAAAGTGCATCCAAGTGATGCCACATTACTCAAAGTTACTTCTGCACCAACTTAATCTCAAACAATTTCGGCCACAGCTTGCCGGTCACAAATAGCCGGTCTCCCTCGGCATCGTAGGCGATGCCGTTCAGCACATCGATGCCTCGTCCCGCTGCTTGTGCTTCGGCACGTTCAGCTTCAGTAATCAACCCCGACAAATCTATCCGGCCTGTCACAACGCCCGTCTGCGGATCAATTCTCACCACCCAATCTGTCTGCCAAATGTTGGCAAACACCTCGCCGTTTACCCACTCCAACTCGTTCAGCTTCGCCACCGGGTTGCCGCCATCCAGCACCTGAACCTGGCGCGTCAAAGTCAACGTCGTTGGATCGAGAAATCGCAACGTCGGCGTACCATCACTTAGCGCTAACTCGCTGCCGTTGTAGGCCAATCCCCAGCCTTCATGGGTGTACCTAAATGTGCCAAGTAGCTTAAAGGTGTCACGATCATAAACAAAGCCAACTTGGCTTGTCCACGTCAATTGAACTAAGCGGTCTCCAACCAACGCCAGCCCTTCACCAAAATATTGCTGATCCAAGCTCTTTGTGCGCAACACTTTGCCCGTCGCCAGTTCCACTTCACGCAAGGTGCTTTGGCCATTCAGGCCCGTGCTCTCAAACAACCTGCCATTTGTATACACCAGCCCTTGCGTAAACGCGGATGGGTCGTGTGGGTAAGCACGAATAACCTCGTATGTATAAGTGCTTACCGCTGGTGTGACGATGGGCGACTGAATAGGCGATTGCAAGACGACATGCGTGGGCTGCGCCGTTGGCGTGGGCAATGCGGTGGTTGGGGATAGCGTGTGTGCTGGTATGGGTGTAAGCGTTGGCGCAGGTGTTGCATCAGAGCACGCGCACAAAACCAATGCAATACACACGCTAAGGAGTCGAGGCTTTAGCCGGTTAGTAACGCTGCTAAGCCCAAAACTCTGTGTAGGTGCCAGGCACCTTGAGTTACGCACCTTCATCACGCCAACGCCTCCACCAACTTCGTCAAGCCTGCCTCAAGTTGTTCCGCCTTTGTCAAACAAGAAATCATGATGTGCACTCCACGCTCGTAATTAAAAAAGTAACCGGGATGTACCAGCACACCCCGCTCTAGCAAATGCAACACTAGCGCTTCCTCGTCGTCCCAGCCGCGAACTTTGCAAAACAGGTTATAGCCGCCATCGGGCTTGTGCAGGCTGATGGCGCTGCACCCTGCCAACACGCGCAACGCCAGATCAAAATTGCGGCGCACGTGTTCGCGCTGCTGCATCACAAAGTCCCAGCCCTGCTGGAACAATGCAGGCAGCATGTACTGCGTGAGTGAGTTCGCGCTGAGAAATGTGTCGTTTAACACCTCCAACCGCTCGGCGTATTGCCCACTCGCCATGTCATTCAGCGCAATCCAACCCAGCTTTAAGTCGGGCAGGGCAAACAGCTTGCTTAAACCGTTCAGCACAAACACGGGCAGCTCTGGGTGCAACGCGCTCATCACGGGCGTGTGTGCCACGCTATAGGTGAACTCGGCAAACACCTCATCGCAAATGATTGGGAGGTTTAGAGTTTGGAGATTAGAGATTGGAGATTGAATGATTGCGCCAGTAGGGTTGTGCGGCGAGATGAGCAGCACGGCGCGGGTGCGTTCATCAGCCGCCTCCAGCAAGCTACTTTCGTCAATCTGCCAGCCGCACAATTCGTCTAAGCGATACGGCTTCAGCGTGATGTGATGCAGCTCGGCCAAAAAATCAAACAGCGGATAACCCACATCCGGCGCAAGCACGTTATCCCCCGGCTCAGTCAGCAACGAGAACAGCAAAGAATAGGCCTCACTGGTGCTGGCGGTGAGGAACAGGTTGGAAGGTTTGAAGGTTTGGAGGTTTGTGCTGTTCCAACCTTCAAACCTTCCAACCTTCCAACGTCCTTCGTAGTAAGCCGCAATCGCTTCTCGCGCACGCGCATCCCCGCGCGCATCCGGCGCATACTGCCTCGTCGCCCAATAGTCTGCTGAGGCATCGTGCAACACCTGCGGCGGAAACAGCAAGCCTTGTTGCGTGGGGTTGCTGCTGGTCAAATCAATGTAGCCCACCGAGGTCAAACGCGCCCGCTCGATGCGGTTGGTAGAGAGGTCGGCGTCTGCCAGAAAGCCCATTGCAGGAATTTACGATTGATGATTTTGGATTGACGATTGAGGGATTTCCAATCGTAAATCGTCCATCCAAAATCGTAAATCTTTTTGCGCCCGCTCAGAGTACATCTGCATCCGCTTCATCTTGTCCTTCGGCGGATTCTCGAACTTGGGCAGAATGCCAAAGTTGGCCTTCATGGGCTGAAAATGCTTAGGCTCGGCATGCGTTACGTAGTGGCATAGTGCACCCAGCATGGTGGTTTGGGGCAACACCAACAACGGCTCGTTGTGCAACAGGCGCACCGCGTTTAGGCCCGCCAACAAACCCGTAGCGGCGTTGCCCGCGTAGCCCTCCACACCCACAATTTGCCCGGCGAAGAAAAGGGCTGAGTCCTGAGTCCTTAGTCCTAAGCTCAGACTTCCGACTTCTGGCTCCAGACTCCTAACTCCTGTCTTCTTAAACCGCATGGTCGCATCCAACAAACTCGGCGAGTTAATAAACGTATTGCGGTGCATCTGCCCGTAGCGCATAAACTCCGCTTTACCCAAACCGGGGATCATGCGCAACACGCGGTCTTGCTCGGCGAATTTAAGATTGGTCTGAAAGCCCACGATGTTGTAGAGCGTGCCCGCAATATTGTCTTGGCGCAGTTGCACCACGGCATACGGCCGTCTGCCCGTGCGCGGGTCTTTGATGCCCACCGGGCGCATCGGCCCAAATGCCAGCGAGTCTTTGCCGCGCCGCGCCATCACCTCGACCGGCAAACAGCCTTCAAAAAAATTCTGCTGCTCAAAATCACGCAGCGTCGCGCCCTCAGCCGTCGCCAACGCTTCCACAAAAGCGTAATACTCGTCTTTGCTCATTGGGCAATTGATGTAGTCACCCTCGCCCAAATTCTCGCCGGGTGCGGTCACGGTGCCATCGCCATGTTTGCCATAGCGGCTGGCCCGAAAGGCCAGCGAATAATCTAACGAATCCTCGTTGATGATGGGCGCAAGCGCATCCCAAAAATACAGATACTCGCTGCCGCTCAGCTTGGCAATCTCGGCGGCCAGCGCGTCGCTGGTGAGGGGGCCTGAAGCGATGATGCAAATTCCGTCGTCTGGGATATGCGTCACTTCTTCGCGCACCACATTTATATTCGGGTGCGCCTCAATCTTTTGGGTGACGCGTTGCGCAAATACATCGCGGTCTACGGCCAGCGCGCCACCTGCTGGCACGGTGGCTTCGTTCGCGCAGGCAATCATCAACGAACCCAGCGTGCGCATCTCGTGCTTTAGCAGGCCCGGGGCTTTGGTCACGTCATCGCTGCCCAACGAATTGCTACACACCAACTCGGCCAGGTTGCCGGTGGCATGCGCGCCGGTCATCTTCTTGGGGCGCATCTCATATAGTGTGACCTTTACACCACGCTCGGCGGCTTGCCACGCGGCCTCTGTGCCTGCTAATCCGCCGCCAATCACAGTAACATTTTGCTCTTTCTCACTCGCGCTCATATTCATTTCACATTCTACGTTAGACTCATTATTCTTCAGACCAACCGGATTGTTCCGAATCATCTAATCTTTGGACGACTGGCGCTTGTATCTGTAGTTCCCAGCGAGCCGATAAAAAAAACGGAGAGAAATAGTCATATGAACACTAGTATCAACGGGTTGTCGGTTCTTAATGGTAAGCATGGAATGGTCGCCACAGACCCATCGGGCATGACGGTGAACGATGTAATGCACGAGGGCGTGGTGAGCTGCGATTCGTCGCTCAGCTTGCCCGAAGCCGCCAAACTCATGTTGGACTCGCAGATGCGTTCGCTCGTCGTTGTCGATGCCGACTGCGGCCTCGCGGGCATCGTCTCGCAAAGCGACATGGT
>JAYTNY010000015.1:0-5983 GCA_043748055.1 Roseobacter sp. | reverse complement strand
CGTTACCTGCCGGGCGGCAACATCGAATATCTTGGTCGACTGGATTTTCAGGTGAAGATTCGTGGCTTTCGGATTGAGTTGGGCGAGATTGAAGCCGTGCTGGAACAACACCCCGCCGTGCGCCAATGCGTGGTGGTAGACAAAGCCGACCGCAGCGGCAACAAACGGCTGGTGGCCTATGCCGTGTTGGATGAGGCGAACAGCGCCGATGTAAATACGTTGGCCTTGCGTCATTTTATGAACGGCAAGCTGCCCGATTACATGGTGCCATCCGTGTTTGTATTGCTAGGTGCCATGCCGTTAAACGCCAATGGCAAAGTAGACCGCAAGGCATTGCCCTCGCCAGATGTGGCATTAGCGGCTGCGCAAGCCGAGGTGGTTGCGCCGCGCACCGCCACCGAGAAAACCATCGTTTCTATTTGGGCCGAGGTGCTAAACGTGCAGCCGGAGCGGGTGGGCATTCAGAGCGACTTCTTCGAGCTGGGCGGGCATTCGTTGCTGGCAACCCAAGTGGCCTCGCGCATGCGCCAGGCTTTCCAAATTGAGATGCCACTGCGCGCCTACTTTAACGAACCCACGATTGCCGATTTGGCGCAATACGTGGAGACAGCCCAGTGGGCGGCACAGGGCGCAACAGTGCCCGCGTTGGCAGGCGAAGACGAAGGGGAAATTTAATTAGACATTACACACAGAAGCATCCGTCGTAGAGACGCGATGCATCGCGTCTCTACATCATGACCACAACAAAACTTCTCGCGCAACTGCGCGACCTCAATATCAAACTTTGGCTGGAAGAAGGCCGCCTGCGTTTCCGTGCGCCCAAAGGGGCCATGACCCCAGCGTTGCAAACGCAATTGCAAGCGCACAAGGCCGAGATCGTGGCCTTCTTGCGCGAGGCAGCGCACGGCCAGGGCGCAAACGAAATTGCGGCTGCCCCCCGCAGTGGCGCTTTGCCGCTGGCGCTGGCCCAAGAACGCCTGTGGTTTTTGGATCAATTGCAGGCTGGGGCCGGCACCTCGTTCAACATGCCTGCCGCGTTGCAGTTGGAAGGCGAGCTGAACGTGCCTGCGTTAACGCACAGCCTGAATATGCTGGTGGCGCGCCACGAGAGTTTGCGCACCAACATTGTCTTGGCAGATGGCGCAGCACAACAAGTGATTGCGCCGCAGTTGACGATTGAGTTGCCCGTCGTGGACATCTCGGCCAGCAGCAACCCGTACGAATTGCAAGACCAGATTGCTGCCGAGTCGGCCCGCCCGTTTGATTTGGCGCACGACCCGCTGTTGCGCGCCACGCTGTTGCGCCAATCCGACACGGCGCATGTTTTGCTGCTCACCTTGCACCACATCATTTCAGATGGCTGGTCAATCAAGATCATGGTGGAGGAGCTTTCGGTGGCGTATTGGGCCAGCCTGAACAACCAGCCTGCGCCGCTGCCCGAACTGACTATTCAGTACGCTGATTTCGCTGTGTGGCAACGCAATTGGCTGCAAGGCGAGGCCTACCAGAAACAACTCGATTATTGGAAAACCCAACTGGCCGGTGCGCCGCCGCTGCTGGAGTTACCCACCTATCAGCCGCGCCCGCCGGTGCAAAGCAACAACGGCGCGCGCGTCTCGTTTTTGTTGGATGGGGAACTGCTCCGCCAACTGCGCGCCTTAAGCCAACAACACAGCACCACCCTGGCTATGACGCTGCTGGCCGCGTTTGATGTATTGCTGGCCCGCTACAGCAATCAGCACGATGTGGTGATTGGCATGCCCATCGCTAACAGAAATCACCGCCAGATCGAATCACTGATCGGCTTCTTCCTCAACACGCTGGCTATTCGCGTGGATATTTCCGACAACCCGCGCTTTAGCGAGTTGCTGGGCCGGGTGCGCCAAACCATGCTAGAGGCCTACAACCACCAAGACCTGCCCTTTAACAAATTGGCCGAAGCGCTGCAACCCGAACGCAATCTGAGCTATACGCCGTTGTATCAAGCCAGCTTTTTGTATCAGGGCCAGGCCACCAACACCTGGGCATTGCCGGGGTTCAACGTCACCCTCATCGAACCCAACAAGAGCAAAATAAACGATGACCTGACTTTGGAAATAGAAGAAATTGGAGAGACCGAGGCTGGCTTGCGTGGTTATTTGGATTACAGCACTGCACTGTTTCAACGCGAGTTTATTGAAGGCATGGCTGCGCACTTTGAGGTGTTGCTGCGCGCCATTGTGGCCGACCCGCAGCAAAACGTGCTGGCGCTGCCGTTATTGAGCGCGCAAGAGCGCCATCACATGTTGTACGCTTGGAACCAAACCCAGACCGATGTGGATTTGAGCCGCTGCTTTCATCAGCAATTTGAGGAACAGGCCCACAAAACCCCGAATGCCATTGCCGTGCAATTTGGCGATGAGGCTTTAACCTACGCCGAGCTAAATGCACGCGCCGATGTGATGGCGCACAACCTGGCCGCATGCGGCGTGGGCAGCGCGTCCGACGAGACCATCGTCGCACTCGTCGCCTCGCGCAATATCGAATTTCTGACGACGCTGCTGGCGATCTTCAAAGCGGGTGGCACGTATTTGCCGATAGACCCCAAACTGCCGCCCAAACGCATTGCGCAAGTGTTGGCCCAAAGCAGCGCCCCGCTGATTCTGACCACGTCCACATTTTTGGCGCTGGTGCAAGAGGCCGTTGTTGGGTTGGCGCATGCGCCGGTGGTGAAGTTGGTTGAGAGCCTTGCGGCGGCCCTCACCCCTAACCCTTCTCCCGCAGGAGAGGGGGGCCGGAGTTCCGATACCCTCGCCTACGTCATCTTCACCTCCGGCTCTACGGGCGTACCAAAAGGTGCAATGGTTGAACATCGCGGGCTGATGAACCAACTGCATTCCAAGATCGTTGAGCTAAAGATGACCGCTGCCGATGCAGTGGCGCAAACCGCCACGCAGAGCTTTGTCATTTCGGTGTGGCAGTTTCTTGCGCCTTTGCTGAATGGCGGGCGCGTGCAAATTATTCCGGACGATATGTTGCTTAGCCCGGCGGGTTTTCTGGATGAAGTAGCGCGGCGCAACATTTCCATCTTGGAAATCGTGCCTTCGCAGTTGCAGCTCTTGGTCGAAGAAATTCGGCAGGGCCATGCCGTGCCAGCCTGCTTGCGTTGGGTCATGCCCACCGGCGAGGCCCTGCCGCCCGCGTTGGCACGCGCTTGGTTGCAGGTCTGCCCGCAGGTGCCGCTGGTCAATGCCTATGGCTCTAGCGAATGCTCGGACGATGTGGCGTATAGCTTTGTGACCCAAGCGCCTGCCGCGAACACGCTGGCTATGCCCATCGGCAAACCCATCCTCAACATGCAAATGTATGTGCTGGATTCGCAACGCCAGCCTGTGCCAGTGGGTGTGTTGGGCGAGCTATACGTGAGCGGCCCCGGCGTGGGGCGCGGCTATTTTGGCGATGCCGTGCTGACCGCCGAGAAGTTCTTAACCCCCGATTTGTTTGGGCAACCCAACCGCCTGTACAAAACCGGCGACAAGGCACGCTATTTGCCAGATGGCAATATCGAATATCTGGGGCGGCTTGATTTTCAGGTAAAGGTGCGCGGCTTTCGGATTGAGTTGGGTGAGATTGAAGCCACGCTGGATAAGCACCCCGCCGTGGCGCGCTGCGTGGTGGTTGCGCGCGAGGACGCGCGCGGCGCACAACAATTGGCGGCATATGTAGTGCTGCACCCTGGCAGCGCCATCAAACCCAACGAACTGCGCACACACGTGGGCAAGCATTTGCCAGATTACATGGTGCCCGCCGCCTGCACCATTTTGAGCGAGATGCCGTTAAACAACAGCGGCAAGATTGATCGTAAAGCGCTGCCTGCGCCCGTCTTTGACGCAATCACCGAGGACGACGTTGCGCCCGGCACGCCTACCGAAAACGTGTTGGCCCAGATTTGGCGCGAGACCTTAAACGTGCAACGCATCAGCACCAGCACATCGTTCTTTGATATGGGCGGGCATTCGCTGCTGGCGACCCAGGTGGTCTCGCGCATTCGCCAACGCCTGAACGTTGAAATTCCGTTGCGCGAATTATTCGAGCGGCCCACCATTGCCGCATTGGCCCAATTTATAGATGCGAGCGATGTGGATGCCGCACGCCCACCCGTGCAAAAAATGGAGCGCGGCGAAACTGTGCCACTTTCGTACTCGCAGCAACGGCTGTGGATGTTGGAGGAGTTGCACGGCGCGGGCGTGGGCTATGTGATTCCGCTGGCGATAAAGCTGCATGGCCCGTTGGATGCCACGCGTTTGCACGCCAGCCTGAATCTGTTGGTGGCGCGCCACGAAGGGCTGCGCACCACGTTTGAAAACAACGCGGGCACGCCCATGCAGCGCATTCACCCCGCACAACCCATCGCCATGCCCATTGTGGATTTGCGCCACCTGCCAGAAGCGGTGCGCCTGGCCGAAGCCGAAACATTGGCCCAAGAACTAACCAACCGCCCGTTCGATTTGCGCACTGGCCCGTTGCTGCGTGTCACGTTGTATCAACTTGGCGCAGCACATCACGTGCTGTTCATCGCCATGCACCACATTGTTACCGATGGCTGGTCTATGCGCGTGGTAGTGCAAGAGATTATGGCGGGCTATCAGGCTAATCTCGATCATTTTCATGACCGCGCCATAGACGTGCTGCCCGTGCAGTATGCCGACTATGCGCTGTGGCAACGCAACTGGCTGCAAGGCGATGTGCTGCGCAAGCAATTGAGTTACTGGACGCAACAACTGGCCGATGTGCCGCTCTCGCTGGATTTGGCGACGGATCGACCTCGCCCTACTCAAGCCAGCTACCGCAGCGAGGCGTTGGACTTTGTGTTGGATGCCGAGCTGACCCAGGCATTGAATGCGCTGGCAAAGCGCAACGGCGCGACGGTGTATATGACCGTGCTGGCCGCGTTGGCAGCATTACTCTCGCGCTACAGCGGCCAGCACGATCTGGTGATTGGTTCGGCCATTGCTAACCGCACCGACCCAGCCATCGAATCGCTGATTGGTTTCTTCTTAAACACATTGCCCATGCGGGTTACGTTGCAAGACGAGCCAAGCTTTACCGCGCTGCTGCGCCACGTAAAGCGCATGACGCTGGATGCGTATGCCAACCAAGATGTGCCGTTTGAGCAAATTGTGGAAGCCTTAAAAATTCCGCACAGCCCAAACCGTGCGCCGCTGTTGCAAGTGCTGTTGGCCTGGCAAGACTTTAACCAGGCTGCGCTGCTGCAAGAACAAAGCCAGGGCGATGTGGCGCAGCTAGACGCGGACGTATTGGAGTGGAAGAAGGCCAACCTTGATCTTGATTTGATGCTTTCGATGGGCGAAAGCAATGGCTTGCTGACGGGTTTGTGGGAGTACAGCACCGATTTGTTTGACCCTGCCACCATGACGCGCATGATGGCGCATTTCCAAAACCTGCTGCGCGCCATTGTGATGAATCCTGACGCAGCCATCAGCACATTGCCTTTGCTGAGCGCGGACGAGCAAGCCAACGCAGTTGCGCTGGCCGAAGATGAGACCGGGCGCGATTTTCCGCTGGATAAAACAGTGGCGCAGTTGTTTGAGGCGCAAGCCGCACGCACGCCAAACGCCATTGCCGTTTCTTGCGAAGACGACATTGCGACCTATAGACAACTAAACGAGCGCGCCGACCAATGGGCGCGAGCATTGGCCGCGCACGGCGTTGGCCCCGAAGTCATCGTCACCCCGTTCTTTGCGCGCAGCATCGATTTTTTGACCGCGATTCTCGCCATCTTCAAAGCCGGTGGCGCATATTTGCCGTTAGACCCGCACACGCCCACAGCGCGCATCCGCCAAATTTTGACGCAGAGCAAAACGCCATTGGTGTTGACGAATGCCGCGTTTTTGGCCCAGGTGCAAGCGGCGGTTGATGGGATGGTGGTTGCGCCAAGGGTGGTGTTGATTGAAGCGTTGAGCGTGGCAGAGGCCCCCTCCCC
>JAYTNY010000014.1:0-6532 GCA_043748055.1 Roseobacter sp. | reverse complement strand
GGGGAGGGGTTGGGGGCGGGGCCAAGCGCCCGCAACATCGGCTTGAACTTCAAATCAGTTTCGTCCCACTCTTTCTGCGGGTCGCTGCCTGCCACAATGCCGCAACCGGCATACAGCCAGGCCCGTTCGCGCTGCACCACCGCCGAGCGAATGGCAACGGCGAACTCGCCATCCAAGTTTGCATCCAGCCAACCCACCGGCGCGGCATACCAGCCGCGCGTCACCGGCTCCGCATCGCGTATAAATTGATCAGCGGCCTCACGGGGTAAGCCACCGAGCGCAGGCGTGGGGTGCAGCAGCGCCACTTGCTGCAAAATACCCTTGGCATGCTTTAGCCGCGCCTGCACGGGTGTAAATAAATGCTGAATATTGCGCAGCTTCAACACCTGGGTAGTGCCTATGCGCAAGCCCTCACCAAAACCCATTTCCACTTGCGGCTGCAAGCGCACACGCAATTCATCCAGTACCAGCTTGTGTTCGTGTTGGTCTTTGGCGCTGTTAATGAGGCTCTCTTCGAGAACGGCATCCTCTGCGGCATCTCGCCCGCGCCGTTGCGACCCGGCCAGCGCCATCGTCTCTAACTCACGCCCATGCAGGCGCACCAGCAGTTCGGGCGTGGCACCTAAGAAGGCATGGCCGGGGCGCGGCTCGAATAAGAAACGATAGCAATCGGCATACTCTGCATCCAGCACAGTTAATGCAGCATCCACATCCAAGTCTTGCTCATGCCGCAGCTCGCACACGCGGGCCAACACCACCTTCCTCAATGCGCCGCTCTGAATTTCGTTTAGCGCCTGCGCAATCATGTCGCGCCAGAGTTCGAATGACATGGGGTACGTCACGCTGGAGGAGCACTCAAAGGGTTCAGAACCCTTTGAGCGCTGCACGGTCGTTTCTAACCAAGCCAGCCGAGCCTGCAAGGCTTCGCGCAAGGAAGCTTCAACATCGTTTACGTTGTCACCCTCGCTCACCAACGCGTTCATGGTCAGCCAGCCGCCTATAGCCCCATCCGTTTGCACAAACTGAATATGCGGCAAGATGAAATGTGCAGGATGAAATACAGCCCAGGTGTTATCGGGCACAAAGTCCTCGCGGAAGGCAAAGCCACCCATGAGGCGAGGTTGTGCCTGCATTTGGGTTGGCAACACCGCGCCCGCAAACAAGCGCCGCACCTGTTGCTCAATATCGGCAATGCGGTTCTCGCCCCAGGCGAATAACTCGGCAGCCACACCCGTGGCGGCGAAAGCCGAGCCGTTAGGGCTGTGCCAGTACATGCGCTCACTTCTTAGCGCGTGCTGCAATATGTGGGGGGTAGTCAGATGGGGTGTGAAGGCGCTGACGCTGACGAGGCGACCACGCGGCTCAGTCGCGTCGGCAGCATCGGCATCCCACACCGCCTCATTTGGCTTTGGAGGAAGTGCGTTTGAGTTCATAGTCATAGCCCACGCTGCGCAACAAGGCGGGCACCAACGAGATCACAATTTGTTTGGGGTCAGGTTCGTTCGTCGTCACCCACCGAATCACCAAGGCGTAAATTGCGCCCATCCACGCCAACGAGATCACCTCCGTGTCCACCGGTTCAATCTCGCCCAGCTTGATGGCTTCTTTGAGATACGAGGCGATGAGTCTGGCAAAGCGGTCGTAGATGGCGTTGCGTTTGTCCTCAAACGCCGCGCCCAGGCCCACCGCCTGCACCAACAAAATTTTGGCGGGGCGGCGGTATTTGCCAAAGGTGTCCAGGCAGGTTTCGATGGCAATACGCACGCGATTCATGCCCGCCTTTTCGTTTTGGATGGCGTCTTTGACACGCCGCTCCAACAGGTTGGCGAACTGATCGACCAGCGCCAGAAACAGCTTTTCCTTGTTGGGGAAGTGAAAGTAGATGGCGCCCTTCGAGGTCTTGGAATGATCCACGATCTCGTCCATGCGCGTGGCATGAAAGCCTTTGTGCGCAAACACATCTACTGCTGCATCCAGAATGCGTTCACGGGTTGTAACCACTTCGTCGGGCAGCGCCGCATCGCGTTCTTCTTTGAAAATAGAGTCGTTTACACTCATACGCACCTCAACAGACTGACCAGTCGGTTTTGTCCTCAAAGTATAAGGCGGGGCATGAGCGCAATATGAGCAAAATGCGGAATGACGCAGGTAGTCGCAGGCTTTAGACTGCGTCCCAATATGAGTAACAACGGGCGATTTATTTCTCTTTTTTGGTTGTTACTCTATATATGAACGCAAGCTAAAGCGTGCGGCTACCCGCGATCCATAGATTGCAGAAAGGCGACGCAACTCGGCACCTGATCTTCGCGTAGGCCATGCAAAATGATTGGGCTGGTGTAATTTGATTTTGCCAACAGCGCCAGATACAGGCCGTAATCCAGCAGCCCATGACCTGCGGGCAAATGCCCGGCATCGCCATCGTGGTCAAGGTCTTTGGCATGCGCCAGAGCAATGTCATCGCCTAGCAACTCAAACGCCTCGATCAAAATCTCGTGCATACGGGGAAGTTCGCCTGCATGAAAGATATTCGCCCCATCCATCACCACTTTCAAACGCGGCGACCCAATCTCATCCAACAGCTTGCGCGCTGCCTGGGCCGAATCCACCACGTTGTTCACCTCCGGCTCAAAGGCCAGGGTGATGGCGTACGCGTCAGCAATCTGCACCGCTTGCTGCATGGTCTCGAGCATGTCGCGCCATGCGTTGGCGGTGCGGTTGTTGGGGTGATGTCGCCACATGCTGTCCACATTGCGCGTGCCGGTGCAGAGCGTAATGACTGAGGTATTCAACCGTTTACAAACCGCCGCCAACACAGCCAAACGTTGCAAGCCCTCTGCGCGATGTTGCGGGCTGGGGTGCGCCATGTTGAACGTACCGGAGAGCGCCGTTAGTTCAATACTGCGCGCCGCCATCTGATTACGAACGTCATGGGTCAGTTCATCGGGGGCTGCGTCTGGCATGCTGGCAAGGCCCGCTGCACCCAGATCAAACTGAACGTGCTGCAAGCCCTGCGCCGCAATCGCGTCCAGCATGCCTCCAAGCGTGGGCTGGGTGTAGGTGTTGGTAAGAATGCCTATTTTCATGGGTGTTTACTGACACTTTGCGCACAGGCCTACCAGCTCAATGGCATGCGCTTGCGACTTGAAGTTGGCGGTTTCTAGCTTGCGCTTCAGGTTTGCCATTGCGTCATCGGCCTCAAGCTCCGTCACACCCATGCAGTGGCTGCACACCAAGTGCACGTGCATCTTGCTTTCGCCGCAGGTGAGGGCGTAGCCTTTGCCACCAATTTGCACGCGGCTGCAGTGGCCCAGGGCTTGCAGCATGTCTAGGGTGCGATACACCGTTGCCAAGCCCACAGCAGAATGCAGGTTGCGTGCGCGCGTGCAGATGGCTTCGGGGTCGAGCGAACGGCGGGCGCGGCACAGTGCCTCGATGACGGCACGGCGCGGTTGGGTGACGCGATAACCCGCCTCGCTGAGCGCATTCACCAACATCTCGACGTTGTTTGCCATGCCGATATTCTAGCCCCGCCATTTTCTTTTTGCTATACTCACATAAGCTTACTGAGAAAATTTCTCATTTTTTATTTTGAGGAGAAGATAACAAGATGATGCGAATAAACCCCAACCAACGAAAGACTTACGCTACAAGCGATGGTGTAGGGGCGCAGCAATGCTGCGCGCCTGCGAATTACGCTACAAGCCTGCGCAGACTTGTCATTGGGATGGCCGTTTTGTTGATGGGGGCCTGCGCTGCGCCGCCTGCTGCTGCGCCATCCAACCCGCCCACGCCAAACACAGCGCCAACCCAGGCCGCTCCTCCTACGGCTAGGCCAACTGTTGAGCTGGCCACGACGGCTCCGCCCACAGAAGCGATTGCCACCACGGTTGCTGTGCCCACTGTGGTCCCCTCCCCCACCCTCAACGCAGCCAAGTTAAAGGTGGTTGCCACGTTTAGCGTGCTGGGTGATTTTGTGCGCGTGATTGCAGGCAACAACGTGGCCTTGACGACGATGGTGGGGCCAGATAGCGACACACACGAGTTTGAACCTGCGCCCTCAGACAGCGTGAAGCTGGCGGATGCTGATGTGATTATTGAGAATGGCCTGGGGTTTGAGGCCTGGCTGGGCAACTTGTATAGCGCATCTGGCTCGAAGGCGGTGCGCGTTGTGACGAGTGAGGGTATAGCGCCACGCGAGATGGATGCGAACGGCCAGAAAGAGGCTGACCCGCACGTTTGGCAAAACCCAGTCAATGCGATTCAGATGGTGAAGAACATCGAAGCGGCGCTGTCGAAGACCGATGCAGTCCATGCCGATGCCTATCGCAAGAACGCTACAGCTTACATCAAACAACTGCAAAGCCTGGATGCCGAATTGAGCGCCGAGGTGGACAAGCTGAGCAAAGATCAGCGCCAAATTGTGACCTCGCACGATGCGCTGGGTTACTTTGCCGAACGCTATGGCTTCGAGGTGATCGGCAGCGTGATTCAATCGCTCTCGACAGAAGCAGGCGAGCCTTCGGCGCAAGACATTGCCGCGCTGGTGGACAACATTAAGGCCACTGGCGCAAAAGCCATCTTTTTGGAGAGCATGGCAAACCCCACACTGGTAGAGAGCGTGGCAAACGAGGCAGGTGTGGAGATTGGCCCGCAGCTCTACACCGACGCGCTGGGCGCGAAAGGCAGCGCGGGTGCCACGTATTTGGAGGCCATGCGCCACAACGCGCAGGCCATTGTTGGGACGCTGCGCTAGGCTATGACGCTTATTCCATACAGCGGCCTGAGTGCAGTCGCGCGAGTGAACAAAGCACCCGCGTTTGAAGCCCAGCATGTCTCGGCTCAGTATTCGGGCACAGCAGGTTTGGCTTTGCAGGATGTGAGCCTGTGTGTGCAACCAGGTACGCGCGTGGCTTTGGTGGGGCCAAATGGGTCTGGCAAATCCACCTTGCTGAAAGCGGCTGCCGGGTTGTTGCCGATGAGTGCCGGGCGCATCTTCATTTATGGGCACCCGGTTGGCGTGGCGCATCATCGTGTGGCGTATTTGCCCCAACGCGGCGAGCTGGATTGGAAGTTCCCGATTAGCGTGCGCAAGCTGGTGCTAACTGGGCGCTATGTGTATCTGGGTTGGCTGAAGCGACCCACGCCACAAGACTGGCAGATTGCCGATGCGGCACTGGATCAGATGCGTTTGAGTGACTTGGCTGAGCGCCAGATCAGCGAGCTGAGCGGCGGGCAGCAGCAACGCGCATTGCTGGCCCGCGCCCTGGCCCAAAACGCCGACCTGCTGTTGCTGGACGAGCCACTGAACGCGGTAGATGCCAAGACAAAAGAGATTGTGGCGCGCGTGCTAGCCGAGTTGAAGGCGCAAGGCAAAACCGCCATTGTGGCCACGCACGACATTGACCACCTGGACACCGACTTTGACGGCGCGCTGTATTTGGCCGATGGCAAACAGGTGCAGATGGACGCGCCGTGCTTTGATGAGCGGGGGATTCATCACGCGCACTGAGTCTTGCGTCTTTCGTCTTGCGTTGGGTTAATTGTTGCCCAACGCAAGACGAAAGGCGCAAGACGAAAGACGCTGCATCATCATGTTTATTCTCGATTTTCTACTTGCCCCCTTCCGCTACAGCTTTATGCAAACGGCTGCGCTGGCGGGTGCGTTGGTGGCTATTACTTGCGCCACATTGGGCGTGTATGTGGTGTTGCGGCGCATGGCGTTTATTGGCGATGCGCTGGCGCACACCGTGTTGCCAGGGTTGGTCATTGCCTATCTCAACAGTTGGAATTTATTCGCCGGGGCCATAGTGGCCGGGGTCATTACCTCGCTCAGCATCGGCTGGCTTTCGCGGCGGCAAGAGGTGCGCGAGGACACGGCGATTGGCATCTTGTTCACCGGCATGTTTGCGCTGGGCATTCTGCTGATTAGTACTGTGCGCAGTTTTCGAGATTTCACCCACATGCTGTTTGGTTACATTCTGGGCGTAACACAAGATCAACTGGTTATCATCGCCGTCATTACGGTGATTGTGTTGGGGGTGTTGGCGGTGCTGCACAAAGAGCTGGAGCTAACCTCGTTCGACCCCACCCACGCCCAAGTGATTGGACTGAGGCCCGACCTGATGCGCTATGTGTTGTTGTTGCTGATGGCGCTCGCAGTCGTATCCGCGATACAAGCGGTGGGCGTAGTACTCACCAGCGCGCTGCTGGTGGTGCCAGCAGCGGCGGCATCGTTGCTCACCAACCGCTTACCCAAAATGATGGTGCTCTCAACCATCATCGCGCTGGTGTCTACGCTGGCCGGCTTGTATGCCTCGTTCTACTTTGATGTGGCCTCGGGCGCGGCGATTGTGCTGGCGTGTATTGCTTGTTTTGTGTTGGCCTGGGGGGTGCGGGCTGCACGCCGAACCCCCGGCCCCTAAAGGGGAGTCCCTAACTGGACTTACGCAAAAGGTGCCAAAATAGCAAAAGGATGAGCAAAGGTAGACGAAAGGACGATCAAGCGAGTCGGATAGCGTATTGCCAATACTTG
>JAYTNY010000013.1:0-27118 GCA_043748055.1 Roseobacter sp. | reverse complement strand
ATGTCGCGCACCGTAAAATGCGTAAGATAAGCGAGTCGCTTCGTTTCACGCTTTGTGAATCTCCACAACGATATGTCACTCCTCCACACTACCTACGGCCCCAAGACGCGCGCCGACCTCGGCTGCATCCTTCCACACGAACATGTGTTTGTAGACTTGGGCGCGACCGATCGACCGGGCTGTCGTCACGCTCATGGCTGCTATCCAAAATGTGCGCACACTCGCGCACATTTTAGATAGCAGAAATAGGCATATTTGCGCATAGCTGTTCCGAGGTTTCAACAAATCCTCGGCAACTGTTCACCAATCTGCATCGGAATCACGCGTGTGCCGCCGATGCCCGTCTTCGCCACCAACAAGCCCACGTTTTGCTCGGTCACTTGCCCGATGATGGCAGCGCGTTGGCCCAACGGGTGCGCTCGCATCGCCGCCAACACTTGTTCCGCTGCGTCCTTTGCAACTATCGCCAGCAGTTTGCCTTCGTTCGCCACATAAATCGGGTCCATGCCCAGAATCTCGCAGGCTGATTGCACTTCGTTGTTCACCGGCAGCTTGCGCTCGTCAATCGTGATGCCAACCCGCGACTTAGTCGCGATCTCGTTCAGCGATGAGGCGGCACCGCCGCGCGTTGGGTCGCGCAATACATGAATTTCTTGTGATGCGGCCAGCATCGCCTCGACCAACCCATTCAGCGCGGCCGTGTCGCTGCGAATCTCGGTCTCAAACTCAAGCCCCTCGCGCACGCTCATCACCGCCATGCCGTGGTCGCCAATCGTGCCGCTGACGATGACCAGATCACCGGGTTGCGCCAAGTTTGGCGCAATGTGCAAGCCCGCCGAGATGAGGCCGATGCCCGCCGTGTTGATATACACGCCATCCCCGTGCCCACGATCCACCACCTTCGTGTCGCCGGTCACAATCTGCACACCCGCCGCGCGCGCCGCCGCGCCCATGCAGTTGGCAATGCCGCCCAGCGTCTCCATCGGCAAGCCTTCTTCGATGATGAAGCCCGTGCTGAGATACAGCGGCCTTGCCCCGCTCATGGCTAAATCATTCACCGTGCCATTCACCGCTAACTCGCCGATGTTGCCACCGGGGAAGAACAGCGGATGCACCACAAACGAATCGGTGCTGAATGCAAAGCGGCCTGCGGGCAGGCTGATGGCCGTCGAGTCGCTCAAACTTTCGAGCAACTCGTTTTTGAACGCGGGCAAAAACAAATGCTCAATTAATTCCGAGGAGAGCTTGCCGCCGCCGCCATGTCCAATCACCACATTCGGGTAATCGCGCAACGGCAGCGGGCAAGACCAGTTTGTGAAATCAAGCATGATGGGGTGGGGTGACAGGGTGAGGGGGTGACTTACTTCGTCACCCCCTCACCTTGTCACCCTGTCACCTTGTCTTTTTGAAAGCGACCATAGTTGAAATACGCCGCGCACGCGCCTTCGCTGCTCACCATCGTTGCGCCCAGCGGATTTCGCGGGGTGCATTCTTTGTCAAAGGCCGGGCATTGGTTGGGTTTGAGCGTGCCTTGCAACACCTCGCCGCTGTGACACAGCTTGGACTCTGTCGTGTGAATATCGCCGACGTTGTATTTGATCTCGGCATCGAAGTCCTGATACGCCGCGCTCAACTTCCAGCCGCTTTGCGGAATCACACCGATGCCGCGCCACGCCCGATCTGTAACTTCGAACACTTCGGCCAGAAGTTTTTGGGCCGGTAAGTTGCCTTCGTAATTCACGGCGCGGGCGTAGGCGTTGTCCACGCTGGCCTGGCCGGCTTCCAGTTGCATCACCGTGCGGCGAATGCCTTCGAGTACATCCAACGGCTCGAAGCCCGTGATGACAATCGGTGCATGATGTTGTTCGACGAGCGCGGGATATTGCCAGTAGCCCATCACACTGCACACATGCCCCGCCGCCAAGAATGCCTGCACGCGGTTGCTGGGTGAACTCATAATCGCGTTGATCGCAGGTGGAACCAGCACATGCGAGACCAACATCGAGAAGTTGTGCAAGCCCTGTTGCTTCGCCACATGCACCGCCATCGCATTCGCCGGTGCCGTTGTCTCGAAGCCGATGCCGAAGAACACCACGTCTTTGCTGGGGTTGTCGCGCGCAATCGTCACCGCATCCAGCGGCGAATACACAATGCGCACATCGCCGCCCTCGCTCTTGATGCGAAACAAATCTTTGCTGCTACCCGGCACGCGCAGCATGTCGCCGAACGAGCAGAAGATGACGTTGGGCAGCGCCGCAATTGCCATCGCCTTGTCAATCATCTCCAGCGGGGTCACGCACACCGGGCAGCCGGGGCCGTGAATTAGTTCAATCTCGTCCGGCAAGAGCTGGTCTATGCCGTTGCGAATGATGGAGTGAGTCTGCCCGCCGCACACCTCCATAATCGCCCACGGGCGTGTCGTAATCTGTTTGATCTCGGCCGCCAGCTTTTGGGCTATTGCGCCGTCGCGGAACTCGTTTAAGTACTTCATGTTGCGCCTCTCTCCGAATACGGCGTTGTAATCCGCGCATTCTCCAAATCTGGCTCATGCACGTTGCCCAACGCTTCCTCCAGTAAGCCCATCTCGCTAAACAGCCGCAGCGATTCCCGCGCCTCGGCCTCGTCCAGCTTGCTAATGGCAAAGCCGACGTGGACAATGGTGTAGTCGCCCACCTCCGCTTCGGGCAGATATTCCAGGCAGGCATCCTTTACGATGCCGCCGAAATTTAACTTACCCATGCGCAGGCCGTTGGCTTGAAAAACTTCCTGAATTTGTCCGGGAATACCTAAGCACATATTGAACGCTCCTTTCTTTTGTTTACTCAACCAACGACCGCAACATGCTGCGATACACACTCATTGTTTCATCAAACACATCTGTGGTTGTCGCGGGCGCACGGCTGGCGCGACAGCCATCAAACAACTGCGTCAGCAATTCGCCATCCACGCCGCCTTGTTCACCAATCACCACAATGTGCGATTCTTTTGAACGCTCGCCCCACGCCTCACCCAAGCTCAGCGTGCCGCGCTTGCCCACCACATGCAGCAACGCCTGTCGAGATTCATCTTCGCAGGCATGAAAAATACCTTTGGCGCGATAAATCGTGTTCGGCAATCGCTGCACCGCCGCCTTCACCGCGCCCATCGAGAGCCGCTCGTTGCTGGTGTAGTGCCAGGTGCTAAAGACCAAACTGTGATCGTGTTCATGATCAGGTGTGTCATTCACGCCATGCACATGCACCTCGCGCGCTGGGCGAGATGGCAGCCGCAGCGGATCGAAGCGACCTGCCGAGAGTAACAAGGCTAGCGGCACATCCGCCTGCACCACCTCCAGCACGCGAGCGTTGGGCGCAAAGCCCATCACCCAACCACGCGCGTTCTCGCGCTGCGCCTCGCTCACCAAGTCCATCTTGTTTAGTACCACCAGGTCTGCCGCACTCACCTGATCTACCGCCAACCCAAATAACTCGCCGCCCAAGTCGGTCACTTGCTCGGTATCCACCAGCGCCACAATGCAATCCACTTGCGTGCGCTCGCGCAACTCGGCGGATTGAGTGAACGTGGTAGCGACGGCATACGGGTCGGATACGCCGCTAGTCTCAATCACTATCGCATCCGGTGCATCCTCGCGTGCCAACGATCGCAACACGGCATCGCGCAAGTCATCGCGGATCGTGCAGCAGATGCAACCATTTTTTAAGCTAATCGTTTCGCCCTGAATGTCAATACCCACAATCAACTGCGCATCAATATTCACCGCGCCGAAATCATTCACCAACACAGCCAAGCGCAACCCATGTTCGGCGCGCAACAGCCTGTTCAACAGCGTGGTTTTGCCCGCGCCCAAGAAGCCGGTAATAATCGTGATCGGTATCGGCATCGTCATTTCATCATCATCAACCCCATGCGCACACCGGCATACACCAAGTCCAACTGATTGTGAACCTTGAGTTTGTGCATGAGATTAGCGCGATGCCGGTTGGCCGTGTGCCAACTGATACCCAACCCATCCGCGATGTCCTGCGTGGTCTTGCCATCCGCGACCAGTTGCAGCACCTCGCGCTCGCGGCGGGTCAACTCATCGCATACCAGGGTCGCATCATCGCTCACGGTTGCGCTAACATGTGCGCTTAGGCTGGAGCTGATGTAGCGCTCACCATGCTCCACAGCGTGCAGCGCGGCGAATAACTCATCTTCTAAAGATTGCTTCAAGATGTAGCCATTCGCGCCGCTGCGAAAAGCCTGCAATACAAATTGCTCGTCGTCATACATTGAGAGGACTAATACTTTGATGCACGGGTTCGTCTCGCGCAGCCGCCGCAAGGTCTCCAGCCCATTCATGCGCGGCATCGAGAGATCGAGGATCATCACCTCGGCATCCACAGCGGCGACGCAGCGCAGCGCCTCTTCGCCATCCCGCGCCTCGGCGACGACTTGGTAGTGCCCTTCGCTGTGCAGCAACGCGCCCAACCCGCGCCGCACCAGGTTGTGGTCGTCCACCAAAATCACGGTGGTCTTGTGGCATAGGGCTTTCACTTTCATTTTCATCATATTGATGGCACCGCCGTGAGCCGGGTTGCAGACGAGACCGAAAGTGGCGCTGTGGCGACGATGCGCGTGCCATGCGAAGGCGCAGACTCAATCGTCAAGCTGCCGCCCAACATCGTCGCCCGCTCGCGCATGCCTAACAGCCCTAAACCAGATGGCGAACCTTGCTGCGCATCAAAGCCGCTGCCGTCATCTTGAATCGTCAACGTTAGCGAACTGGCGCAAGCGATCAACTCAATTTGAACGTGGCTGGCCGCGCCATGCCGCACGGCGTTGGTCAGCGCCTCTTGTGCGATGCGATACAACGCGGTCTCGAGTTGCTGCGGCAGACGCGCATCTAAATCCGCCACAACCTGCACGCGCACCTGGGCCGCGCTGCGTGCCTCAAAATCGGTGGCGAGTTGGTGTAAGGCGGCGGGCAGCCCCAACTCGTCTAGCGTGGGCGGGCGCAACATACGTGCCGTAGATTTAAGTTGCACGGCGGCCTGGTTAATCTGCTCGCGCAGATGCACCACCTCTTGCTGCAAGCCATGCTGCGCCGTCGGAATTTTTTTGGCCAATACTTGCAGCCCCAGCTTGATGCCAATGAGTACCTGCCCAGTCTCATCGTGCAACTCGCGCGCCAAACTGCGGCGTTCCTCTTCCATCCACGTCACATGCTCGGCAGAGAGCGCGGCGGCTTGTTGGCGGCTGGCTTCTAATGCCTGCAACAGTTGGGCATTGCTGATGGCTATCGCACTAATGTTGGCTAATGACTCAAGGAAGCCCGCATCCAGCCACGCAAACGGTAGCCGACCCGCGCTCTTGTGCAATTCGATAAAGCCCAACACCTGGCTCTCGGCATCTACGATGGGCACGCACAGCGCATAGTGCACGCCAAATTGATCGCGCCACAGCGCATCGGCTTGCAAGTCTTGCGGGTATTCGTTTGCCAGATACGGGCAGTGATAGACATACACCCAGCCTGGCGCACCCTCATTCAGCGACCACTCGCGTTGAATGCTGTGCCATGCGCCCGCATGAAAATATTGGCGGGCGGTGATGCGGGGCGCTTTTGAATTTTCTGCATCGCGCTGCACCCAACCGGCCAGCCCGCCATCTGCGCCTAAGAAGCCAACCGCGTGTTCAACCAACCGCTGCATAAGCAAGTCGGGGTTCAGCCGCTCGTTAATCACGCTGTTAAACGCAAACAGGCTTTCGATGGAATTAACCCACTGCTGCAAGTGCAGATGAATGCGCGAACGCTCGAAGGCGACGGCGGCTTGCATGGCGATCATCTCGGCGGTGGTGGTGTCGGCTTCGCTAAACGGCTCGCCATCGGCGCGGTCGTGCCACTGAATCACGCCGAGGATTTCATTTTGATGATCGAGCATCGGCACACTAAGCACGCTGCGGCAGCCAAAGCGCGTGCGAAAGTCGGGGGTGATGAGCGGGTCGCGGGTAGCGTCTACGCAGATCACGGTGTGGCGTTTGAGCAAGACCAAGCCCGCGCCGTTTTCGCCCGGGGAAATTACGAGGCCATCGCCGGGTTGCACATGGTTGTCAGCGCAAATCGCCTCAACGCGGATGGCATCGTCGGCGACTAATCCAATCCAGGCCTGGCGCGTTTGCATGCACTCGGCGGCTTGCTGGGCGATTAGTTTGGCAAGCGTGTGCGTGTCGGGCTGCTCCACCGCAATGCGGGCGATGGCGCGCACTTGAGCCATCTCGTTTTTTAGCCGCGCATTCTCGGCACGCAGAGCCACTAGCTCTGGGCTTGTAAATGCAAGATCAGAGGTAACTTCGGGAAGTTCGATAACGGATTGAATTTCCATAAATCGAATTTGCTGCTTGACCTCGGCACAGCCTTCATCACCAAACGAACAAAACACACAACAATCGCCTTGCTTTGGTTTTAGAATTGTGCCGCAACTGCTGCATTGATAACGAACGATTCAAGTGTTTGGCGGTATTGGTTCTGCTTTTTGAAACCCGCATTCCGGGCATGTGAAGATAGACATGATTTCATCGAAATGGCAATTACCGCGACCCTTTCCCTAGTGTATGCCCAATCCCAATTACAAGTGAATAGCAATGTTGGGCTATTGACGCAACAACATAGCGTTTCATAATCTTCTTAGCCTTTTTCGTTTTGTTTCACTGCGTTATTGCGAAGGAGATTCCCAACTATGGAAGCACCCGTCCGCGAAGAGGTTCGTGCCGAAGAACCGCAATCGTTAGAGTCGTTGCTCGATCAAGTCAACATGGGCGACGACGCATCCACAACCCCAGTGCCACAGCTGCAAAAAGCGCCCATCGAGGTAGACATGGGCCCGATCAAAACTGTGCATGCGTTTTGGCTGGCGGGCATGAGCTGCGATGGCTGCTCGATAGCGACGGTGGGTGCGACGCAACCCAGTGTGGAGCAATTGTTGCTCGGCACGGTGCCGGGCATGCCCACAGTTATCTTGCATCACCCCGTGCTTTCGGTGAACGCGGGCGAGGAATTTATGCGTGGCTACGAGATGGCCGCCAACGACGAACTGGATGCGCCCTACGTCGTCTTATATGAAGGCTCGGTGCCGGACGATACGCTGATTACCGAAGGCGGTTATTGGTCGGGGTTGGGCGCACGATTAGTAGATGGCGAATCGCAGCCGATTTCTACCGCCGAGTGGCTGCGGCGCATGGCTCCGAATGCGGCCGCCGTCATCGCCGTTGGCACTTGCGCCACGTGGGGCGGTGTGCCTGCCGCGCTGGGCAACGTCACCAACTCGATGGGCGTGATGGACTTCCTCGGCAAAGACTACCGCAGCAGCTTCGGCTTGCCGGTGGTCAATATCCCCGGCTGCGCGCCGCAGGGCGACAACATCACCGAGACCATCGCCGCTGTGCTGATGTTCTTGCAGGGCTTTGGCCCGCTGCCGCAGTTCGATGAGTTGGGCCGCCCGGCCTGGCTGTATGGCGAGACGGTGCATCGCGGTTGCGCCCGCGCAGGCTTTTACGAGGAAGGCACGTTTGCCAAAGAGTATGGCGACAAAGAATGTTTAGTTGAAGTGGGCTGCTGGGGGCCGGTGGTGCAATGCAACATCAACAAACGCGGCGCCATAAACCATGTGGGCGGTTGCATGAACACGGGTGCGCCGTGCATCGGCTGCACCATGCCCAGCTTCCCAGATGGCTTTGCCCCGTTTTACAAAAAACCGCCAGGCACAATTCTGTCCTCGTCCAGTTCCAAAGTGTATGGCTCGGTCATTCGACGCCTGCGCGAGTTCAGCCAATTTTTTAGCAACCGCACCGCGCGCTGGGAGAAAGACAACACCGTGCCAAGTGGTTGGGGTCATGTGCGCGCGGCCAGCAAGTTCGATGTCGTTGGTCACACGTTTTACCAGCGGCTGCAAATGCGGGGTACGGCGTGGAAGCGTGATAGCTCAGGGAGCAATTACAAGGGGAAGCAACATGAGTGATTCTTCGATCTGGTCAACCTGGGTGATGTGGGTGGGCGTGGTCGCCGTTGTCATTCTCGCGGCGGCGGTCTTGCTGCTGCTGGTGAATATGGCCGCCCGGCGCATTTTGAAGTTGGCGGTGGCGGCGTTGGGGTTGGTGAGGCAGATTAAAGACAACACCGCCAGCGTTTGGGCGCTGGATGCGACGAACAAGACGGCAGTAAAAATTCTGGCCGATGCCAAGCTGATTCGGGCGCATGGTGCGTTGGTGGCGCAGGCGTTGCACGATGTGGATTTGAAACGCAGCTAATCAAAGGAGGCACATGAGCACAAGTCAATTGATTTGGATTCTCTCGCTGGTGCTGGCAATCGTGGTCACACTGGTCGTGGCGAAGTTGCTGCAAATGATTCGCGGCACAGCGACGCAAATTTTGGATGGGGCCAGCCAGATATGGACGCATGGGCAATTGGTCGCCAACAACACCATTCAGATCCCCATCTTTTTGAAAACGACTAACCGCGTGGCTGGCCAGATTTTGGCAACAGCGGGCGATATTGTGGGCGCGGCAAAAATGATTGAACAACACGCCGAGGGCTGCCCCGGCTGTCCGGCTTGCGTGCTGGCCCCGCAACCCAAAGGAGTGCGCTAACCCATGAACACAGTACTCATGCTCGACACCGCCGTTGTCGTCGTTGCGTTTTGCGGTGTGGTGGCGTATCTGGTTTACCGCATCACACTGCTGCTGGAAAAGATTGGCGGCAATGGTGATAGTTATCTCGCCAAGCTGCGGCTGGGCTTGCGCGCCATCGAGACCGAGACCGGCCACTTGCCCACCGAAGTGACGAAGCTGAATGCCGGCCTAACAGCGGTGGCGGGCGGGCTGCATGCGGTGGATGAACATTTGGTAAAGACGATTGACGCGGTGGTGAAGCAGAAAGTGTGAAGGTGTGACAAGGTGACAGGGTGAGGGGGTGACAAGGTGATTCAGTTCACCCCCCTCACCCAATCGGGAGTTGAAAGATATGACTACAGTCGAAACACTCTGGCTAATCGTGCTGATCGTGGCGGTTGTACTTGTGCTGCCGCTGCTGGTGTATTTGTTGCATCGGGCGTGGCGGGCAGCGCGCAGCATCGAGCTTTATTTTGCCGAGATGGCACAAGCAGGTATGGGCATCGCGGGCAATACCGCGCACATCAAGGCGTTGGAGAGCACGATCAGCGTCGCCACCCAAATTCTTGGGGTAGCGGGAAATATAAACAGCCATGCCGAGACAATCGAAACTACGATGGCGACGCGGGCGGGCATGATGCACAAGCCGCGCAGTCCCAAAATAAACTTGAATTAACGGAGCGATTATGACAACTGTTCTCACATTCGCTAGCATTTTGGTCGCCGCCATCGTGGTGGTGGCCCTGGTGATTTATCTCGTCGCCATCATCATTGCGCTGCGCCGCGCGGGCGATAACTTGCAGGCGTTGGCGGGCGGGTTGCAACAGATCGTGACTGACAGCGCGCCACTGACCGCGCACCTCACCACCATCAACGGCGCGCTCGGCACGCTGGATGCGGGGCTGACTTCTGCAGATGGGCATTTGGTGGGCGTGGCGAAGGCGTTTGAATTGGTGTGATAGGAGACCTATGTGCTTTAAGAATCTTCCGATTGAATTTGATGCCGATGGTGTCGCGCATCTGAAAGAGAACGTCAAGAACCCGTATGACTACCAGGTTGTAAATTTGGCTGACCGCGAGGACAAGGTGCGCGAGTTGATGGTGCGCAATGGCTTTGTGAAGAGCGTAGATTTCGATCCGGTGACGCGCGTGGCAGGCGCATTGGCTTTTCACAGTGTGGTGGATTTGCAGGCGCGCAAGGTCATCAACACCCGCTCGATGGCGACGCTGTTTCGCGGCTACGAAATTATTTTGCGCGGGCGCGACCCGCGGGATGCAGCCTACATCAGCAGCCGCGCGTGCGGGGTGTGCGGCGGCGTGCATGCCACCTGCTCGGCATTGGCTGTAGAAATGGCGATTGGCATCAAGCCGCCGCCGTTGGGTGTGGTAGTGCGCAACATGCTGCTCTCGATCGAGTATTTGTACGATCATCCGTTGCACTTGTTCTTGCTCGCCGGGCCGGACTATTCCGAGCAACTCATCAAAGCCACCAACGCGGCCTTATTCGAGAAGGCCGCCCGCACCGAAGCCAAGCACACGGCAGTGCATGGTTACAAGACCATCGGCGACATCATGAAAGACTTAAACCCGCTGACGGGCAAGCTGTATTTAGAGGCGCTGGGGATGACACGGGTGGCGCGCGAGGCGTATGTGCTGATCGGCGGCAAATACCCGCATCCGCAATCGGTTGTTCCCGGCGGTGTGTCGGTGACGATTACCACCAGCGTGATGAACGAAGTGTATTTGCGCTTCCAACGCTTTTTTGACTACAGCCAGAAAGCGGTTGGCATTTGGGACGATGTGTTCGACTTCATGTTGGCCTACGATCCGAACTATGCCGACTGCGGCGTGCGCCCGGCCACGATGATGGACACCGGCGTGTGGGATCGCCCGGATGTGTACGATGGCACGTACAAAAATATGGACACATGGGGCAACGCGCGTTGGGCTACGCCGGGTGTGCTGGTGGATGGCGAAGTCGTGACCACCGATTTGAGCCGATTGAATGCCGGTCTGGAAGAATTTGTCGAGCATTCGTTTTACGAGAAGTGGGACGGCCAACGCTTTCCAAAAGACCCGAATGGCATGCCGCTCAGCCCAAACCACCCGTGGAACAAAGATACCAAGCCCAAGCCCGGCAAGCAAAACTGGAAGGAACGCTACACCTGGGATACCGCGCCGACGTGGGATCGCATGCCAATGGAAGCGGGTGCCTACACACGCTTGTATATGACGGCCAAAGCGCAACGCCTGCCCGCCAGCCGCTTCCTCGAAGCCACCGGACATAGCTTGAAGATTCGTTTGCCCGGCGGTGTGTTGCCGGATGCCGAGCTAGAGTGGCACGTGCCCGCCAAGTGGAATGCCTTCGAGCGCAACCGCGCCCGCGCGTATGCCATTGCGTATTCGGCAGCGGTCTCGTTAGAGAACTGGCTGCTGGGCATGGAGATGCTGCGCCAGGGCGAGACGCGGGTGAGTACTAAATTTGAGATGCCGACAAAAGGCACGCAGATGGGCGTGGGCTTTTGGGGCGCGGGTCGCGGCTTCCTCAGCCACCACCTGGTGATTGACGATGGCGTGATTGGCAACTACCAAATCCTGACACCATCAACCTTAAACGCGATGCCGCACACGCCGTGGGGTACGCCCGGCCCCTACGAAGAAGCGGTGATGAACACGCCGCTGCTGGAAGACTTTAACTCGGCTGAAGATTACAAGGGCATTGACATCTTGCGCGCCATTCGCAGCTTCGACCCGTGTATGCCCTGCACCACGCACATCCTGGTGGATGGCTCTGATCGTTTGATTACTCGCGAAGTGACGACGTGCGCGTGTGGGGTAGAGTAAAAGGTGAAAGTGTTTGTTGGCACAGTTGGTTATCACTTTCTGCGAGATTACTCGATTGGACCGGCGTTGTTGCCTGCGTTGAAGGCGCTGAGTTGGGCCGAGGGCGTGGAGGTGGATGAGTGCAACTGGGGGCCGGTGGCGGTGGTGCAGCAGTTTGAGGCGATGGCGCAGCCGTATGAACGTGTTGTGTTGCTGACGGCCAGTGACTATGGTGCCGCACCTGGCACGATTGTGCTGAAGCGCTGGCGAGGTGGTACAACTGCTCCGGAAGAAGTGCAGGGGCGCATCAACGAAGCGGTGACTGGCGTGATTAGCGTGGACAACTTGCTGGTGATTGGTGAGTACTTCAAGGTGTGGCCTGCGCAAACATTTATCGTAGATGTGCAGCCGGGCGTGCAAGAGGCGGGCGAGGCATTTACGCCGGAGGTTGAGCGCGTGGTGCCAGCGGTGCTGGCAGCAGTGCAACAGATTGCGCACGCCGACGAAAACAATATGCCAGCCATGCAAGATGTGCATGTAGATGATCTATTGGTGAATCAGCGTCATGCGTTTAGTTCATATACGGTGAATTAAGTTGACTATGGGCGACAACGACAACAAGGACCTCGATGCCATTTTCTGGCGCGATGAAATTTTGCAGGTGATGTATTGGCTGCGCGGCGAGGAATTGCGCGAAGTGGTCACTGCGCCTGATCTCGAAGTTTTTCTGAGCGCAAGTGCGAGCGATATTCACTTTCATCTCGAACGCGCCGTTGAAGAGGGCTATGTGGAGCGCCACCCCGACGGGATGGGTCTGTGGCAAAACACACGCTATGCGCTGGCCGAGCGCGGGGTGAAAGAAGGTGGGCGGCGCTTCCGCGATGAGTTTAACGACATGCAAAAGGGTGGGCACGGAGAATGCGGGCCGGATTGCGTGCATTGCAAAGACGGCAACTATCACTTGTGCGCGGCGCATCAGAAGCATGAACACTAGAGATCTGCACAACGCAATTGCGGCAGAGAGACGCGATCTGGCAATGCTGCCGAAGTTCAATCGTGTGCGCGTCCTTCGACTGCGCGCGCAGTCTGTTTCGAGAGTTCATCGCAGAAACCAGGCGCGCTGCGCTCAGGATGCTTATTGCCCGATTTTTTTTGTTGCGCTTGCCCAATTGAACCCATGACGACTGACATGAACGGAGTGAATGCGGATGCGCTGGATGAGGCAGTTAGTGCGCCACCGCGCTTGGACGATCCTAACTTTGAAAATTTGACCGAGCACATTCAAGGTCAGCTCAAAAAACTGGAGGAATTGCCTTACCCAAAAGTGCAGCAAGACGTATTCGAGTTACTGAACTGTCTGGATTTGATGCATCGTGAAGTGTTTACGCGGCTGATTGAGCTGATTGAGACAAGCGCGCCGCACATCAAGCTAGACATGGCGAATGACTATGCCATTCAGAGCGCGATGATGTTGTATGGCTTTGTGCAGACGGAAACGCCATCGGCCCAGCCCAACACCAAGGCAGGTAGCAGCGTTTTGATTTCGTTGGATGCGATTCCGATTACCGAGCCGCCGCCGATGACGATGCCGATTTGGATCCCGGCGGGCAACATCGCTGAGTTACAACCAGGCGCGTTGCGTGCAGCCAAAATCGAGGGGCGCGAAGTGTTGATTTGCCGCATAGGTGACGAGTTGTTTGGGCTGGACAACCATGGGTTGGATTCGATTCTGCCGCTGGATCGCGCTGTGCTGACCGGGTATTTGCTGCGCGACCCCTGGCACCATGTGGACTACGACGTGCGCACCGGCGAAATACAAGATGGCTCAAAGCTCAGCGTCGAGACCTACCCAATCGTGATCGGCAAAGATGGCAAGTTTCGGATTGGGTTCAACATCAGCAAGAAGGCGACGGCGTTTTTGGCGCAAACGAGGCGAGGCGAACCGAATGATCGCTAGCGGCCCAGTTTACGAAGTTGCGCCTCACGCCGATGAAGGTGTGTTGCGCGTGCTGGTGGTGGGCGTAGGTAATGTCTTACGCCAAGATGATGCGTTCGGCATTGCGGTGGTGCAGCACTTGGCTTTGCGCGGTGATTTGCCTGCGGGGTTGCGACTGCTCGAATCGGGCATCGCGGGGATTCGATTGGTGCAAGAGTTGATGGAGGGCTACGATGCGCTGATTATTGTGGATGCGATGGTGCGCAAAAACGTAGCAGGCACGGTGAGCGTGTTGGAAGCGGATGTGCCCGACCCGCGCGAATTACCGTTTGATGCGCGCAACGAATTTCTGGCTGACATGCACTACACCAACCCCACGCGGGCGATGATGTTGGCGAAGGCGCTGGAGAAATTACCCGCGCGTAGCTACATTGTGGCGTGCGAACCGGTGCGCTACGACGACTTTGAGATGGGCATGAGCGACGAAGTGCAGGCGGCTGTGCCGGTTGCTGCTCAAAAAATTTTGGATTTGGTGGAGAGCTTGAATGGCAAACCAGGATGATCTTAATAAGGTGCGTGCCGAGTTGAATGCGGGACTGGAAGCCATCGAACCGCTGGTGGATCATCACACGCGGCTGATGGGCGAGATGTCGGGGCGCTTGCAAGTCTCGCTGGATTTTTTGACCGATGTTGAAACGGTGGAAGGCTGGGCAGAGCAACCCGCGAGTGTGCGCGACAGCGTGCGCTATGCGCGCTTGCTAGTAGCATCGGTGTTGCGGATGGCAAATGGTTCAAATAGCACATTGACGATGCAATCGAACAGCGATTTTGTGCTGCCAGACAACATCAACTTGAACTGACCATGGCGAAGCAAAACCCGCAACCCGTTTCACTGCTGCTACCTAGCGCGATTCGGGAAGCGCGTGAGGCGCACATCTGGACGCAGACCGAGCTGGCAAAGAAAATGGCGGTTTCGCAAGGCACGGTGTCGTTTTGGGAGCGCGGGATCGAAACGCCGACGCTGACGCATTTGGTGGCATTGGCTGGGTTAATGCCGGAGCTATTCGAGCATCTGGCTAAGCACGAGAACGAACTCTTGGCACGGGTCTACCACCTAGAGCGTGAGTTGAACAATGGCAAGTGCCGGTGTGTGGGATGTGGATGTGGCGGATGAGGGGGTGACAAGGTGATTGGCTCACCCCTTCACCTTGTCACCCCCTTCACCTTGTCACCCCTTTCACCTTGTCACCCTGTCACAGCAAAAGGAGAGAACACGAATGAAGATAGCAATTTCAGGAAAGGGCGGATCGGGCAAGACCACGACCTCGGGCGTGTTGGCGCGGGCATTTGCGCGCATGGGCTACCCGGTGCTGGCAATAGACAACGACAACAACCCGAACCTAGGGCTGGCGTTGGGCTTGACCCCCGAACAAGTGGAGGCCGCACCGACGTTGCCGCACGATCTGCTGCAAGAGGTGTGGGACGAGGACGCGGGTAAGCACGTGGGCAAATTGATGATGGCATTGGACGACATCGCCACAACCTACGGCGTGCTGGCACCCGACAATGTGCGCATGTTGGCGATGAACCGCATTGATCACGGCGGGGCGGGGTGAGCGTGCCACATGCATGCTACGGTTCGTAGCATCCTGACCGCGCAACCCAAGAGCGCGAACGCTGTGACGATTACCGACATGGAAGCGGGTGTCGAAGTGTTGTCTCGCGGCACACCCCGCGCCAGCGATGTGTTGCTCGTTATCGCCGAGCCATATTTCAAGTCCTTGGAGACGGCCGGGCGGGTGAAGACGATGGCGCAGGAGTTGGGTATTCCTCACGTGTATGCCGTCTCCAACAAAGTGCGAACGGACACTGAGCGCAGAGCCATCGAAACATTTTGCGCCAAGCAAGGCATCGAGATCATTGCCGAGATTCCGTATGACGATAAGTTTGTCGAAGCGGCGTTCATCCCCCAATCGCCGATTGATTTTGACGCGGACATGCCCGGCGTGCAGGCGGTGATGGGGTTGGCGCGGGCGTTGGCGCAGCGGCATCTCACATCGGTTTGAGTTTGTAGCAAGTGCCGAGTGGGTTCGGCATTTTTGTTGAAGTGAATTATTAGTTGACTAATAGGAGAAGAGAGGACATGAGCAAAGGACTGAAATCCCTGGCGATTCTGGCGCTCGCATCGGCATTGTTATCTGCTTGCAGCGCACCGCCCCCTGCGCCTGCGGGCAGCGCACAAGCCACATCGGCCCCAGCCAGCAACAATTCGGCAACGCCATCTAAAAAATTGAGGGTGGCATTGCCCGGTTTCGAAAACAACATCACCCCATTCACGCTAACTTTTGGCGCATTCCCCAACACACACGACCTGATTACACTGGTCTATGACACGCTGTTTTGGTCGCAGAACGATGTGAACCCGGAGCCTTGGCTTGCGGAAAGCGCCGAGCCATCGGCGGACTTTAAGACATGGACGGTGAAGCTACGCTCCGGCGCAACGTGGCACGATGGCAAACCGGTGACCGCCGAGGATATCAAGTTCTCATTCGAGTACTACTTCAAATTTCCCGGCGCATCGGGGCGTTATGCGCACCATGTGAACGATGTGCCCGCGTTCGACAAAGCCGAGATCGTGGATGCCACCAACGTCAAACTCTTTTTCAAATCCCCTGCGCCCACATTCAAGATTATGCCCGGTGCCGATCTGCCCATGATTCCCAAGCATGTTTGGGAAAACGTCGCCGAGCCATCTAAGCAGACCAAGGACTTGCCCATTGGTTCGGGGCCATTCAAGGTCGTCGAGATTGTGCCTGATCAAAAATATCGGTTGGTTGCCAACGAAAATTATTTCAAAGGCAAGCCCATGGTTGAGGAGTTGATCTTGTCTATTGTGAAAGACCCCGCCGCTGCTTTTGCCGCGCTGCAAACGGGTCAGGTGGATTACGTGGCGCGCAACGTGCCGCCCGAATTGGTCGAGCAGTTTAAGACCGTGAACGGCATCAAGGTCGTCACTGGCACGCGCTTCGAGTCGAATCACATCAACTTCAACGCGCGCAAGGAACCATTGTCTGACCCCAAGTTGCGCAAGGCGATTATGCTGGCGACAGACAACGCCGCGATGGTGAAAACGGTGTTGGCGGGCAAAGGCCGACCCGGGCGCGATACTTTTCTGCACCCGGATGGCTGGATGGCGGTGGCCGACGGCACACATCTGTTCGACCCCGCCGCCGCCAACAAGTTGCTGGACGAGGCGGGCTATACCGAAAAGGATACAGACGGCATTCGTAAGACGAAGGCGGGCAAGCGATTGGAATTTATCCTGATGGTCTCATCGTTCGAGCCGTTGGACATTCGATCCAGCCAGATGTTTGCCGAGCAACAAAAAGTGATCGGCATCAAGATCAATGTTGAGTCGCTGGACCCTGCCACGTTGCGCAAGCGCCGCCAACCTGCGCAGGCAGGCGGCATTCCCGATTACGACGCGTATTTCGCCTCGCTCGAATCGCACGGTCACATTGACCCGGACGGCATCTACTACTTCTATCACTCGCCGGGCAAGAAAGGATTTGGCGCAGGCGTAACCGGCTACGGCAACCCCAAGCTCGATGCGCTGGCTGAACAAGCATCTATCGAAACCAATCTTGAAAAGCGCAAAGAGATGATTCATGAGATGCAGCATATCTTGGCAGAAGAGTCGCCGACGGTTGCGTTGTATTACCCGGATGGCGTGTATGCCTATCGCAGCGCAGCCTATGACGGTTGGGTGAATGACCCTGGTCATGGCATTTTCACCAAGCGGTCATTCTTGCCGGGTTACAAAAAATAAGGCGATTTCAATCGCTCGGCTGACACACCATGTTGCGTTACACACTGCGAGTCGGGCTGCAATATGCGTTCACGCTGTTTGTCGCCATCTGCTTGAACTTTGCGTTACCGCGCCTTGCGCCCGGCAACCCCATAGATTTTCTGTTGCCACCCGAATTAGCGGGTGCGTTGCCACCAGAACAAATTCAGCAAGTAGCGGCGCAGTTTGGCTTGGACAAGCCGGTGCCTGAACAGTTTGTAGCCTATCTTGCGGGGTTGGCGCGGGGCGATCTGTTGTACTCAGTGCGCTATGGCAAACCGGTTGCATTGTTGCTGGCCGAGCGCTTGCCGTGGACGCTGCTGCTGGTCGGCACAGCCATTTTGCTAACGTCAATCCTCGGCACAGCCATTGGCTTTTGGTCGGCCTGGCGGCGCGGCACCGCCAAAGATGCACTGGCACTTGGCGGCATGATGTTTCTGGACTCCATGCCAGCGTTCTTCGTGGGCATGCTGTTGATTCTGCTCTTCTCCGTCAAGCTGGGTTGGCTGCCCATCTATGGTGCATTGCCCGATGAAGACCGCGTGGGTTTGGCCCAATTGATCGAAATGGCAAAGCGCATGGTCATGCCCTTGCTCACGCTCGTCATCGGCTCGCTTGCGCCGGTATATCTGGTGGCGCGCACCGCGCTGGTGTCCGAGTTGCGCGAGGACTACGTGTTGCTGGCCGAGGCAAAGGGCATTGGCCGGGCGGGTGTGCGGAGACACGCCCAACGCAACGCGCTGTTGCCGCTCTCCACGTTAATTTTGCTCAACATCGCCAGCATGGTGGGCGGCGCATCCGTGGTCGAGACCGTATTTTCGTATCCGGGTCTGGGCCGGCTCATTTACGAAAGTGTGATTGCGCGCGATTACCCCACGTTGCAAGGTGCGTTTTTGTTGTTGGCGGTCGGTGTCATGTTTGCCAGCATTCTGGCCGAGTTGGTCTATTCGGTGATTGACCCACGCATCCGCCGCACGGGCGTGGTGGAATAACCCATGCAAGCGACACAAGCGACTTCACCTGGTTTTATCCGCAGCAAAAGCAAAGCCGCCCGCGTGTTGGGCGGCATTGGGCTGCTGCTGTTGATGGGGCTTGTGGCGGTCGCCGTGTTCGCCCCCTGGGTCGCGCCATACGACCCCAAAGCCCTCGGCGAGTCACCGTACCAACCGCCTAGCACTGCCCACTGGCTTGGCACCAACGATGTCGGCCAAGACATCTTCTCCGAGTTGGTCTATGGTGCGCGCATCTCGTTGGCTATTGGGTTGCTTTCGGCGTTGTGCGCGGTCGGCATTGGCTTGTTGATTGGGCTGCTGGCGGGCTACTTTCGCGGCGGTGTTGAAACGGTGTTGATGCGCGTCATTGACCTGACGCTGGCCTTTCCGTTTTTGCCGTTGGTCATTGTGCTGGCGACGTTTTGGGGGCGCGGGCTAGTGACTACGGTGCTGGTGTTGGCCATTGTTTTGTGGGCGCGCCCGGCCCGCATTCTGCGCGCACAAACCCTAAAGGTGCGCGAGTTCCCGCATGTGGTGGCGGCGCGGGCGATGGGCGCACCATCGGCCTACATTTTGGCGCGGCATGTGCTGCCGTACTTATTGCCACTGGCAACCGCGCAGTTTGTGCGGGTTGCCAACATTGCAGTGTTAATTGAAGCTGCGCTTGCATTTTTGGGTCTGGGCGACCCCAACTGGGAAAGCTGGGGCACCATGCTCTTCTTTGCCAATGCGCGCAATGCGATTTTGACCAATGCCTGGCTGTGGTGGGTTTTGCCAACCGGGTTGGCATTAACGTGTCTGGTGGTGGGGTTGGCTTTCCTCAGCGTGTTTGTGGAGGAGTGGGCTGACCCGCGACTGAGCACAGGCGTAATGCCCTTCGCCGAGCCATTGCCCACCGCACAACCCATTGCACTAGGAGTGGCGCACCCCCCGGTGCGCCACAGTGCAGCATCTGGGGATGCTGCACTCCTCGCGCAAGCCGCGCTGCAAGTGACCGACTTGCACGTGAGCTACGCCTTGCCCGCTGGCGAAATACGTGCGGTGGATGGCGTGAGCTTTGAGATGCAGCCGCGCCGCATCTATGGCTTGGTGGGCGAGAGCGGCTGCGGCAAGAGTACGTTGTGCATGGCGTTGCTGCGCTTGCTGCGCAAACCTGCACGCTACCTCAGCGGCAGCGTTGTGATGGATGACCAGGATTTGTGCGCCTTGCCCTTGCTGCAACTGAACGCGCTGCGCGGCAAGAAGATCGCGTTTATTCCGCAGAATGCGATGAACGCGTTGAATCCGTCTTACAGCGTGCAGCAGCAAGTAGCCGAATCGTGTGCGTTGACGCGCGACGCAGCCGCTGCCCGCGCCCACGCCCACGAACTACTGGAGGTCGTGGGTATTCCTCACGAACGTCATCACGCTTACCCGCACGAGTTGAGTGGTGGTATGCGTCAGCGTGTGGTGATTGCAATGGCATTGGCAAACACGCCGGCGGTGCTGATTGCCGATGAGCCTGTGTCGGGGTTAGACACGGTGACGCAAGTGCGTGTGTTGAATTTGTTTGCGCAACTACGCGACCGGTTCGGCATGGCGATCTTGTTAATCTCCCATGATTTGCCCGTAGTGGGGCGCGTGTGCGATGACTTGATGGTGATGTATGCCGGGCGGCTTGTGGAGACTGGCCTCGCCCGTGAGGTGATTCAGCATCCGCGCCATCCTTACACGCTGGCGTTGGTTCATGCGTTCCCTGCGCTGCACGATGGCGAACGAAAATCTTTTGCCATCGCTGGCGAGCCGCCCGATTTTTTGCACCTGCCAACCGGCTGCCGTTTTCAGCCGCGCTGTGTCTACGCAGGTGCAGCTTGCGTGCACGCCATCTCTACCCAAACATACGGCAGCAATGGCAGCACCCGCACGGTGGCGTGCGTGTTGCAACAGGAATTGGTGGCATGACGCAGGCGGCAAAGGTTGCACTAGAGCTTTGGGATGTAGGCATGACGTATGCACCATCTCACCGTCTGTTTATGCGCAATGCGCGCAGCGTGGTGGCATTGCAGCAGGTGAACTTAACCATTGCCGAGTCCGAGATTGTGGCGCTGGTGGGCGAAAGCGGCGCGGGCAAATCTACAATAGCCCGGCTGGTGCTGGGTTTGGAACGACCCACCCAGGGGCATATTTTGGTGGATGGCGTGGACTTGACGACGCTGTCCAAAGAAGCGTTACGGCAATTGCGTCATCGCATGCACTTGGTTTTTCAAGACCCGTATAGCTCACTGCACCCGCGCATGCGCATCGGCGAGATCGTGACCGAGCCACTTAGGTTCAGCGGTCAGCCCCAAGACGCACAAGCCGTGTTGGATGCGCTGAGCGAAGTTGATCTGCTGCCCGCCATCAATTTTGTGAGTCGCTATCCGCACGAGTTATCGGGTGGGCAACGGCAGCGCGTGGCGATGGCACGCGCCATCGTGCATCGGCCACGCTTGATTATTGCTGACGAGCCGACCTCGATGTTGGATGTATCGTTGCGGGTGGGCATCCTCGATCTGATTCGGCGCATGCGCGATCGGCATGGCATGGCTGTGCTGTTTATTACGCACGATCTGACGGTGGCGCGCTATGTAGCCGACCGCATCGCGGTGTTGCATGCAGGTCGGTTGGTCGAGGTCGGCCCATCCGCACAAGTGATTGATTCGCCGCAACACGCTTACACGCAACGGCTGATTGCCGCCTGCGAGGGCAGGCTGGTTGAGGCATAAATTTTTTTTCAAGAAGTTAGACAAATGGACAACACACGCAAACGATTGATCTTTTTTACAAATAGCCATCCGCATAGTGACCCAAAGCCAGCGAGAAATGCTTATCACTTGGCCGTGTCTGGGCGCAAGGCTGGGTTAGAGACCGAAGTTCGCCTGGCTGGGGACGGCGTGTTTGTGACGCAGCTCAGCCAGGTGCCCGACACCGAGGCTGGGCTGGAGTTGAAGCGCAAGGTGCAAGAGGCGCGCGAGTTGGGCGTACTCGTCTCGCTTTGACCAGGCTGTGTAGACAACCGTGGGTTGTCTGATGATGATCTGGGCCGCATCGGTGGCTTTCGCCGCCAGCTTGGCGATATTTTGATTGAAACAGCCGAGGGCAAGTCAGAGTTCATTTACATTGGGTGATTGAATAAAAGTTAAATCTCACCAAAGGCGCGAAGACGCAAATTTTTTTGCGCCTTTGTGTGAGTCTTCTGTCGCCTTACAATCTCGTCAATGAACTTGTCTGGCACATCCATTGCCCGCCGCCGGTTGCGGGTGCGCGGCATTGTGCAAGGCGTAGGCTTTCGGCCATTTGTTTTTAACCTCGCACAACGTTTTGGGTTGATGGGGTTCGTGGGCAACGACAGCAGCGGCGTGTTTATCGAAATCGAAGGTGACAAAAATTCACTCGCGCAATTTCAAGCGCAACTCATCGCCGAAAAGCCGCCGCTGGCGATGATTGATGCGATCACCGCCGAAGAGATTTCCCCGCGTGGTGATGGCGCGTTTGTCATCGTCGAGAGCGAGCGCCAGGCCAACACTAGCACGCCAATCTCGCCCGACATTTGCATCTGCGACGATTGCCTACGCGAGTTGTTCGACCCCAATAACCGGCGCTATCGTTACCCGTTTATCAACTGCACGAATTGTGGTCCGCGCTTCACGATTATCAAAGATATTCCGTATGACCGGCCCATCACCACGATGGCGAGTTTTGCGATGTGCCCGGATTGCGAGCACGAATATCAAGACCCGACGAATCGGCGCTTTCATGCGCAGCCGAATGCCTGCCCGGTTTGTGGGCCGCATGTTCGTTATTGGCAATTGGCTATGGGCAATCAAAGCGCATCGCTCGTGGGGGATGATGCCATTCGTGCAACCCAGCAGGCGTTGCGCGCAGGCACGATCATCGCCATCAAAGGTATCGGCGGATTTCATCTGGCATGCGATGCGACGAACGATGCGGCGGTTCGCACCCTGCGCCAACGCAAAGGTCGCGCCGACAAACCCTTTGCGTTGATGGTGCGTGATCTGGCTGCCGCGAAACAACTGGCTGAGGTGAGCGATGACGAAGCTACGCTGTTGCTGAGCAAAGAGCGACCGATTGTGTTGATAGAGACGCGGCGCCTGAATACAGCCGATGGCGTGTCTCTACAAATTGCTCCGGGCAATCATTTCATCGGCATCATGCTGCCGTATTCACCCTTGCATTATTTGTTGCTGGAAAGTATGCCGCCCCTGGTGATGACCAGCGGCAACCTGAGCGATGAGCCGATTTGCAAAGATAACGACGAAGCACTCTCCCGGCTGGCGAATATCGCCGATGGGTTTCTGCTGCACGACCGCGATATTCACATTGGGTGTGACGACTCGGTGGTGCGGATTCTGCATCGCCGGGAGCTTCCGATTCGCCGCTCGCGGGGCTATGCGCCGTACCCCATCAAACTGCCCCGGCCCAACCTGCCCAGCACGCTGGCAGTAGGCGGCGAGCTAAAAGCCACGTTTTGTTTGACCAACAATGACTACGCCTACATGAGCCAGCACATCGGCGATTTAGAAAACTTGGAAACGCTGCACGCCTTTGAAAACGCTGTCGAACATTTCACCAAGCTCTTTCGCGTTCAGCCGCAGCATGTGGTCTGCGATCTGCATCCGGGTTATCTCTCCAGCCAATGGGCTGCGGCGTATGCGCGCAAGAACAGCCTGCCCTTAGTGAAAGTGCAGCATCATCACGCCCACATCGCCGCGCTGATGGCCGAGCATGGGTTGGATGGCTCACAGCCCATCATTGGTGTGGCATTCGATGGCACGGGCTATGGCAGCGATGGCGCAATCTGGGGTGGCGAGGTATTGATCGCCGATTACAACGGCTTCGAGCGATTTGCGCATTTGAAGTATGTGCCGCTGGCGGGTGGCGACATCAGTGTAAAAAGACCTTACCGCACGGCGTTGGCCCACTTGTGGGCGGCGGGCATTGCATGGGATGAGGCGCTGCCCTGCGTGGCAGCCTGCCTACCGACAGAACGCAAGGTGTTGCAGCAACAACTGGAACGCAATGTGAACTGCGTCCCCACCAGCAGCATGGGGCGCTTGTTTGATGCAGTTGCGGCTCTGATGGGTGTGCGGCAAACGGTGACGTATGAAGCACAAGCTGCGATTGAGATGGAGGCGTTGTGCACCGAGGGTGCGCAGGGCAATTACACGTTTGAATGGGTAGAAGGTGCGCCCTTGCAATTCAGTCCAGCTCCCCTATTGCGCGCTATCGCAGACAACATGCGCGCCGGTATGAGCGTTGCAGAGATGGCTGGCAAAGTCCATACAGCCTGCGCTGATTTAATTTTGAAGATGTGTTTGCGTGTGCGTGAGTCAACAAAACTCAACATTGTTGGCCTTAGTGGCGGCGTGTTCCAAAATGTGCGACTGACAACGCAGGCGAAGCAACTACTGGATCAGTGGGGCTTTGAAGTGTTGTTGCATCATCAGGTTCCACCGAATGATGGCGGCTTGGCATTAGGGCAAGCATGTATTGAAGATTACACAACTAGATCAGTTGTGTAACCTTTGGTTTGAGGGGTAGGGCGGGGCCGTACAAGATGTGAATCAATCGTCGGAGATTGTTATCAGTTTGCGTAGTTCCGTCGTTGCTTCATCACGATCCATTTGGCTCGCAGCCACAGCCAGAGTCAGTTTCTCCCAGGCACTCCCGTCGGGTGTGGGTTCCACATGATTTAACTGCAAGAAGACAAGGCATGCACCCAGCGCAGTTCGCTTATTGCCATCAATGTATGGATGATTTCGACACAGATAGTACAGATAGGCCGCGGCTACCTCAATTACATCAGTGAAAACAGATTCTCCCGAAAACGTAGCCTGCGGTGCGGCGATAGCCGACTCAAGGAGCGCCACATCGCGCAGCCCAGCACTGCCACCAAATTGTGCGATGGCTTCGTGATGTATTTCATTGACAATTTCCACCGTGAGGTGAACACAATCATTTGGATTTGTGCTCATGCCAGCTTCTTCATGGTCTTGGCATAGTCCTTCATCGTCCTTTTGATGAGACGGGAAGCCTCAGCACGATCTGGCGCGACACGACGGATTTTTATTGGAGTCAGGGTAATAGTGCCGCCCTCGTGAACCTCTACATTCACCTCATCGCCTGGATTTAGATGAGCTAACTCCAACAATGCTGAGTCGAAAATAATGCCGTTGGAATTACCGATTTTAGAGATGGTTTTAATCATGTAATACAAAGTTTAACACAATTGATCGTCTCATCTCTTCCTTCAATTACTTTTCGCCCACCCTGTATTTTCGCAATGCCTCACGTGCCTCGTCGGCATTTGCTGGCGCATACACGCTGCGGGTGGTACCGATGTCGGCATGGCCAAGAACCGCTTGAACCCCTTCGAGCGGCGTGCCAGATCGCAACATGTCTTCGGCCAGATAGTGCCGGAACATATGCGGTGAAGCTAGTCCCTTGAGGCCAATTTGTTTAGCACCACGTTTCACAATCTGCCATGCTGAAGAGGATGTGAGTGGGCCTCCCAGTCCCCGCCGGTGGGAGATGATCAATGCTTCAAAGTTGTCTTTACGCTCATTGCAATACCGCTTGATGGCGGATAGGGCAGGGGGGTCTATAAAAAGCGTCCTTGCCTTGCCTCCTTTACCCACGATTTGCACTTCCTCTAGTTGCCCATCTTGAACTTGCATACGCTTGAGGGATAAGACTTCGCTAACGCGGCCGCCCGTGCAGCGCAACAAATGCAGTAATGCACGATTACGCAACAGCTCAAGCGTCATGCGCGATGCATCTCCTTGGCCAGAGGGTGGGGCAGGGCATTGATCAAAATACTCGACGATGGCCATCAAGTCTTGATCCGGCGACCGATGCTGATAGCTCGTTCGTGCGCGCTTGCCACGGCTGGCGCGCAACCGATCTTCAGCTTTGGTTCGGTTAAACACGGCAGGAGTCAGTTCCTCGGCATCCAGCCAGTATAGGAATTGCTTCAACACGGTGACATACAACTGGCGCGTCGTGTTGGAATATTTGAGAGACACCGTCTTGAGTTTGCCCGGCATGACCTTATGCGTCCCTGCGTCCTCGCTCTTCTCGCGCAACGTCTTTTTGAAAGTGCGTCTGGCTAGCGCGTAGTCAAAGGCACGCAGCATCTCATTGTCAACCGGAATCTGCCAGGCCACCACCAACATCATCGCTGTCCGGTAAGTAACAAGTGTCCTCTGAACAGAACCTGTCCGTGAGTCAATAAAGCGATCAACAATCTCTTTGGTTACCTGTGATATTCCATCTACCATCGTCTCAATTTCCTTTGATGCTCTTGTTCTAACTTTACCTGCGCTGCCCCAATGTTTTACCGCCCTTGGGGTAGGAGAGAAGGGGTTAAAAGCTGTAGAACATTTATTTACGATTTTTTATAATGATCTAATGTATATTGTATCACTATAGATTCTCACCAAGAAAACCGTCAAAAGGAGGCGTTTTGATGTGCCCTTCAAGCGGAGCTAGGTAACAATCGCACTGTTGAGCGATCCGATCTTGATCTGCTTTTGTTCACAAATTCCACAGCACCGATATAGGAACGGCAACAATGCGATCTCCCACTGGTAACACTTGAGTGCCTGTATAGAACACGACACCAGCCACAAACCGGCTTCCTAGTTCGTGTTTGAGCAATTCCATACCCATAAAATCTCTTGGGGACAACGTCGCTGCCGACTTGACCTCGATGCCTACGAGGCTGCCATCTCGACGTTCCATGACCAGGTCGACCTCCTGATCTTCGTGCGTTCGAAAGTGCATGAGTTGCACATCGGTCTTGGCCCATGTGGCTAGTTTCTTGATCTCCATGAACACAAAGTTTTCCAGTATTGGCCCTAGGAGAAAGGGATCTCGGACGAGTCGATCTTCATCCACGCCCAGCAAGTGACACAGTAGCCCTGTGTCCGTTATCATCATTTTTGGCGCGCGCACTAACCGCTTCCCCAGATTGCCAGACCATGCCAGCAAGGGTTGCGTCAGGAATGTCACCTCAAACAAAGCCAAGTATCGCTTGAGTGTTGTTAGCGGAATACCGAGCGTGCGCGACAGTTCAGACTGGTTTGACAGATTAGCTGTCCGCGCAGCCAACACACCCAGCACGCGCGGAAGGACGACTAGCCCTTCGATCTCTGCCAGGTCACGTATATCGCGCTGAATGATAGAAGTGATATAGCTGCTGAACCATTCGTTTAGACGACCATTGCGCCGGCGTGTGACGACTTCGGGGAATCCTCCGCTCAGGATACGTTTGACAAGGTCCGGCTTCGTCAAGCTATATCGCGTGCCGACAAGTGATTTAAGACCGTCTTCAAACGCTGTATCGACAAAACGCCCCGGCGCGCCTTCGATCTCACTTTGGGACAACGGGAATAGCGTATGCACCTCTGAACGACCCACCAGTGCCTCGGCGAGCTTAGGAATCAATAAGGCATTGGCCGAACCGGTCAAGATAAATCGCCCAGGTTTTCTGTTCTGGTCAATGGTGAGTTTGATTGCTCGGAATGTCGCCGGCACAAGTTGAATCTCGTCGAGGATGATATGTTCCGGGAGATTGGCAACAAATCCCGCAGGATCACGGGCAATGAGAGCCAAAGTGTCTGGGCTGTCTAGCGTGATGTAAACAAAACGGTGCCCCCCTACTCTCCCATCTGTGAAGCTTTCGGCTAAGGTCGTCTTGCCTGTCTGCCGAGCCCCATGCAAGATGACAGCCGGAGTGTCTTTGAGAGCTGCGCGAAGCTTAGGGGTGATAGACCGGTCAATCATGACACCATCGTATCATATAGGCCGAAAATTGACCATTTAGTGGTTAATTT
>JAYTNY010000012.1:0-4102 GCA_043748055.1 Roseobacter sp. | reverse complement strand
CTGACCAACACGTCAGCAAACGCTATACTTTTGGGGGCGGTCTTCTGTGTTTGGTGATTCATGCATAGAAGTTTCGCCCATTTTTTTCACACAAGACGTTAGACATTATCTGAATTAACCACAAAGACGCAAAGCACACAAATGATGAATTAAGAGAATTACTAGCGCGCTATCATGCATGCGCGCTATAAATCACAGGATTGAGCGGCGTAGCCACGACCTCGCCCACTTGTGCACCTGGCATCCACGCAGCCCAATCGTTCTCATGGTTCTTGTGTTTGGGTGCAACAAGCTTGATGCCGTCCTCCATGTAAATAACTGTCATCACAGCTCGTGGCCGATCTGATGTATTCGGCGAGGCGCGATGGAATGTCCAGCCGGAGTGAAAGCTGACCTCACCTAAATCAAACGGGCCTTCGTCCAGCGGGAAATTGCGCAAGTTAAACGCCATCTTCTGTTCGCTGTCATCGCTAATGGCGAGATCGCGACCATTCTCGAACGCTTGGCTACCGATGCTGAATGCCAGCGGGCCGAGTTCCACCGGTGTCGCCTGCAGGGGAATCCAGACTGTGCAAGTGTTGCTGTTGCTAAGCGGCCAATAAAACTGATCGGCATGCCACGGCGTAATGCCGCCGCCCGGCTCTTTGTACAACGCCTGATCGTGATAGATACGCACACCTGTCACACCCATTAACTCTGCCGCAATACGCCCCAACCGCTTGCTAAAAGCAAATTCCCTGACCAGATCATCTTTGGCCCACAGATTCATGATCTGCAAAAACGCTTTTTCGTAAGTGTTGCGTTCTGTCACAGGTTTCGTTTGCGTGTTCAGTGCAATCACCATGCGTGTAATCTCTGCTCCGTAGAAGGCAATGACCTCTGGCGAGAGAACCTGCTTGAGTTTGACATAGCCGTTCTTGCGAAAATGCGTGATGGTCGATTCACTCAGTGCATAAGGTACATCCAACTGCTTACGCAATTCATCTTGGTTATGTGTTGTCATTTTTTTATTCTTCCCCAATTTTTTATATTCTCGGATTTTTGAGCATAGGCCGTCGCCGACACAAGGAAGTGTAACGGACTGAACCGCAGGTGGATGCGATGGGTGCATATCGCCAAAAGGGATAGGAACTCGTAGAGATTACTCCGGCACCGCCTCCTCCCCACTTAACTTCAGGTTGCGCAACTTGGGCATGGTGGCTGCCACCAACGCCACCACCCCCAGCGTAACCACCGCGCCCCAGAACACGCTGGGCGCAGTACCCAGCCAACTGGCGGCCACGCCGCTCTCGAACGCGCCCACTTCGTTGGAGGCACCGATAAACATCCAACTGACAGCAGCGATGCGGCCGCGCATGGCTTCGGGCGACATGACACGCACGATGACGCCGCGAATAATCATGCTGATGCCATCGAATAGACCGCTAAAAAATAAAGCCAGCATGGACAGCCAGAAGTTTTGCGAAAGCGCAAACACAATAAAGCTGACGCCAAATGCAGCGACCGCGATGAGCAAATTGCGCCCGGCGTTGTGCGTGGGTGGCCTGCGGGTGGCCCACAGCATAACGGCCAGCACGCCCAGCGACGGGGCTGTGCGCAGCCAGCCTAAGCCGGATGCGCCGACATGCAAAATATCGTCGGCAAAGATGGGCAGCAACGCCATGGCACCACCGAATAAGACGGCGAACAAATCGAGCGCCATCGAGCCAATTAGCGGCTGGCTGCGCGCCACAAAGCGCAGGCCCGCACGCAGGCTTTGCCAAATGGTCTCGCCCTGAATGGGCGTGGGCATGGGCCGCGCTTTGATGAGCGCGACGCAGACGAACGAGAGCGCAAGCAAGGCGATGACGATGGCGTAGGCGGCTGGAATGCCCAAGCCATCAATGGCAAAACCCGCCAACGGCCCGCCAATCAGCGAACCCGCCGTGCCCACGCTGCTTAGCACGGATGTGGCCCGCGCCACCTGGTCGTCGGGGATGATTTGTTGCTCGAAGGCCGAGAAAGACGGACGGTTGAACCCGGCGGCCACGCCGTAAACAAAGATGAGGCTGTAGATGGCACCGATGCCCCATCGCTCTGGGTTGAGCGCGACCCACAGCACACCCGCCACGCACGCCACAATGACGACGGACGTGATGAGCGTGATTTTGCGGCGGTCGTAGTGGTCGGCAATGTAGCCGCCCAGCAAGGCCAGCGACAAGGCTGGGATGGCTTCGATCAGCCCCATCAGCCCAAGCGCAAGCGGATCGCGGGTGAGGCGATAGACCTGCAAACCGAGCGTAGTCGCCAGGGCAATGCCCGCCAAACCGGCGAACAAGTGCGAGATAACAAGATAAACAAATTCGGGGCGTTTGGAGAGAGGGACTGGGACAGTTTGAGAGGCGGTCATTTCACGTACAAATATAACTCGCCGGGTTGCAGCATGTGCATTTTCTGGCGCGGGTGCAGTTTTTGGATGGCGTCGGCGAGCGTGCCTGCGGCAATCGTGTTCCACGTAAACAGATCGTTGTGGCCGCCCAGCAACACATCCCAGCCCAGCGCTTGGGCCAGCCAGGCGGCCTCGGCGGGCAGCAAGTTGCCGGTGATGTTGAACGAGTCTCGATACGCATCGCGCCCGTTCACAGCCGCGAGGGCGATATCGGCCTGTGGCAGTTGGCGCAGCATGTTCAGATAGCCGGGGTAAACAATGGTGTCGCCGGTGTGATAGAAGGTCACGCCGTTCATCTCGATGAGAAAGCCGAGCCAGCGATAGCCTTTGACCTCGTCAAATTCTTTCTCGTAGTGTGCGCTGGGTAGGGCGGTGAGTTTCATCGGCCCAAGTTGCATGGGCTGCATAGCGGTGGGCACGATGCGGCGGTCTGCGGCTATGCCTGCTTTATCCAAAATGCCCTGCGACCAACCGGTGATGAGGAACTTGGCTTGCGGCGAGGCGACAGCCAACGGGCCAAGCGTAAGCGGGTCGGTATGGTCGCCGTGTTCGTGGCTGTTGAGGACATACGTCGCGTTAGTAATCTCGTGCGGTTCGATGGGGTTGGGGAAGGCACGAGAAAAGCGCGATTCCATCGTGTCGTCGGGTGCGCCGCTCGCCAATTTGCCAGAGAGATACAGATCGATGTAAACAATCTCTGGCCCGCTGCCTTTGACAGCCACGCCCATTTGGCCCATGCTCCAAATAGCCAGGGCGTTGGGCGGCACGCTTAGCGCGTTCATCTGCTCAATCAAGTCGGTTCCGAATCGGGTTGCCATGTTTCTCCTAAAAAAGTTATTCGGGATTGTAGTGATAATCCTTTACATGCCCACACCGTTCTACTTTGGCACCAACTTGAAGATGAACCAAACGCCCACCGAGATGGTTGCGTTTGTGGAGCAGATCGCAGCCTCACTCACTAATCCCCAATTCCCAATCACTCCCCGTGCCCAACTCTGGGTCACTCCTTCCTTCATCAACATCGCCGCTGTTGCAGGGTTATGTGCGCAGCACAACATTTGGTTGGGCGCACAAAACATGCACTGGGCTGATGATGGCGCTTACACCGGCGAAATCTCGCCGGTTCAGCTCAAAGCCGTGGGCGCAAACTTGGTGATGCTAGGCCACGCCGAGCGGCGGGCGTTGTTTGACGAGGGGGATGACGCCATCAACAAAAAAGTGCTGGCAGCAGAGAGACACAGCCTGCGCATCATGCTGTGTGTGGGCGAGACGGCGAGCGAAAAGCAAAGCGGCACCGGCCATGCCTATGTGACGCGACAACTGACTGAAGACCTCGCGGGTCTCCGAGACCCGCGAGGTCTGGTGATTCTCTACGAACCCGTCTGGTCTGTAGGCTCCAGCGGTGTGCCCGCCGACCCCGCCTATGTCACCGAAGCCCTTGCCAACATCCGCCGCACGCTGCAAGGCTTGTTTGGCGAGGCTGGCGCAAACGTGCCCATACTTTATGGCGGCAGCGTGAATGCAGACAATTGCGCCAACTATGCGCATCTGCCAAACTGTGCAGGGCTGGGCGTGGGCCGCGCGGCGTGGCAGGCAGACGGATTTTTAACTGTGTTGGGAGAAGCGTTGAAGTAAGGATTGAATCGTGTTGCGTCTTGCGTTGGTGATTTATAG
>JAYTNY010000011.1:0-4909 GCA_043748055.1 Roseobacter sp. | reverse complement strand
TTTCGGCAGCGAAGCGCCAAGTGCCACCGCGTTTGGGCTCGCCGGCGGCTGCGGCAGCAGGTGCCTCGGTTACGGTGGGGGCTGCTGCGGCTGGGGCGGCCGGTGCAGCAGGCACAGGTGCGCAAGCGGCCAACAAAATGGCGGCTGCAACCCAGGCATACCCAATCCGGTTCGCGCATCGAACTTTCGAATGCTCTACAGAAACTTTCATCGTGTACCTCCTAACGGTCTATAAACAAAGACACAAACCTCGCAAATTGGCGCATCCATGCAACAGCTATTCGAGCCTATACCGCGCTAACCTGCGAGGTTTTTATTCGGTCTCTTACAGATAACACGTAGCCCGTGCCTTGTGAAGATGCGCTTGTGTCGCGTGAAGAAACACATAAACTGCGCTACATGAAGCGTTCGTCATCCGGCATTTCAGCGGCCTATGTCGTCAAGCCCGTGCTCAAAGCCATGCGCGTGCTCAAGTGCGTGGGCGATGCCGGGCGCGAGTTGCCGTTGGCCGAGATTTGTCGCATCGTCGCTTTGCCTAAACCCACGATCTACAAATATCTTCAAACGCTCATCGAAGCGGGCTTTGTGTTATACGACGCAGAATGCGAATGTTATTGGCTTGGGCCTAATGCATGGTCACTGGGCCGCACGGTAGACCCCAGCCTGCGGGTGCGCGAAGTCGCTCGCCCCATCATGCAACATTTGCGCGACCGTTTTGGCGAGACGATTAACCTGGGCGTATTGCACGACGACGAAGTGGTGTATCTGGAGATGGCGTTGTGCCGCCAGGCTCTGCGCATGCAGGCCACCATTGGCGCGCACGACCCCGCCTACGCCACCTCGCTTGGCCGAGCCATGATTGCATTTCTGCCCCAAAACAAATGGAAAAAGCATGTGCCCCAGCAATTGCGTAAGCGTACCGGACAGACCATTACGACACACGATGCGCTGCACGCAGAACTGATGAAGACACGACAGCGCGGCTATGCGCTGGAGCGTGGCGAAAATGAAGAAGGCGCGTTGTGCATCGGTGCGCCTATTTTTGATCAAGATGGCAACGTCATCGCCGCAATCAGTTTGTCGGCACCTGCCACGCGCATCAGCCACTTGGCCGAGGCCGAGGTGGGTGATGCGGTTGTTCGGGCAGCACAAGATATTTCCGGTCGGCTAGGTTATGAACACGCGCCTTTAACTTGGAGCAAATGAGTGCCAGCCCCCAGCATCCGGGTCGGCATACAGCACACTGTGCTTGTGTTCGCTCAATGTTCACTCAATGTTCGCGCAGCTTCAACTCGTTGCCGGTGTACCACAGTGTTGTGGATGCAGGTGACAAGTTCACCTGAAACGTACTCACACCTCGCGCCACCTCGCGCTGCTCAAACAAGTCATACACCACCTCGGCTCGCTTGGGCAGTTTGAAGGTTCGCGAGCCGCCGCCGCTGGTGTGCACGCTCAGCAAATCTGGCGTGGCATACAGCACATCCCCCGCCTCGCTGTAGAGATGCACCCCGGCGTAACGCGCGATGCCGCGCAACACCGGGGCGGGCACATTGGGTGTGGCGCAGTAAATCGAATTCCACGTCGGAAATTCTTTGAGCGCCAGCCCCGGCTTGCTGCGCCCGTACACCGTAATCATCTGGCCCAGCACCGTGGCCTCTGGGTCGGCCACATGAAAAATGGGCGCGAGCGAGCGTTGCGTGCCCCAGAACAAATCTTGCGGGATGTCTTGGGTAATCTGGTGCTGAACGTTGGTGATGTGCAGGTGAACCGACCAGGGGTTGTCGGCGCGGCCAAAGCGCAGGCCGGTCAACTCGGCCATGTGGTCTTCGTGCAAAGGCGAATTGGCATCATCGTTGATGTAGCCCGGCGCATACAACCACAGCGCCGTGCGCCCATCCCGCCGAAGCTGTGCAGCAAGCGCATCGCGTTGGGCGTGGGTCAATCGAAACGCGTTTAAGAAGATATACAACTTGTAGGGCGGCAATTTGCCCTCGACCAAATCGCGCAGCAGATACACATCGTGCGGCGCGCCGATGCGCGGCAAGTTGAAGACGCGCTGGTAAAACACACCCGGCAAACTAACCGTGTTTTGCAGCGTGGTGTAGAAGTAAGTCTCGTCGTCCAACAGCACTGCAATCTCGGCCTGGGGCTTGCGATCCAACTGCAACGCCCATTTCCCAAGCGCGCCCATGTGCGGGTGCAACGCATCGGCTTGTGCTTCAATCTCCGGGTATTCGGCATACACGCTGCTTTGCAGCCACGTCATGCCGTGCCCATGCACCAAGCAATTAGCGAAGTTGCGTTTGTAAATCGCCAATGTGTCTCGGGCCGCATGCATACGCCCATCCGGCTCGAAGCGATTGTGCATCAGCGTGTCCTCTTCCATCAAATACAGCTTGCCGTGCAGCCGCACCGATTCGCTAGGTTGCATCGCCAGCCCATCGCCCCCAACGCCGCGAAAGGCATAGCCATACGGGCTAACCAGAAAATCAATATCGGGCGAGCGCAGCAAGTGGCTCAGGCCGAGGTGGCCGCAGCGCTGAATCGTGGCGTAATCCACGCCGCCTTCCAGTGGGCCAAAGAAATTGATGTTCCACGAAAGGTCCATCAGATAGCCGAAGAACGCGCCAGTCAGCTTCTCGCCTTGGGTCGCGTCTTTGACTGTTTTGCAAAAGTCGGCCACCACGCCCGCCGTCAACTCGGCCAGACAGGCATAGTAGTCAATCACCTGGGCCTCGCGCTGCGGGTCGCGGAACACGCCGTGTTGGGTGGCCTGTTGGGCTTGGGGGGATGGGGCTTCGGCGACGGCAAAGCTCACGGTTGGGTCGTTCCAAGCTGCGCGCAAGGCGGCTACATCGTCCCCATATTTGTGGCGCAGCCAGGCGCGGAAGTGTCGGCGCATCGGCTCGCTGAAATCGCCAAAGCGCTTGCCCTGATCGGAATCGCCTTTCACCCATTCGCCGCACGCACCTGCCGCAATTTGGTAGGCGATGACACGGTCATACAAACCAATCTCTTTCAGGTGAGCAATGTAGCCGCGCAGCAAGGCTTTGACGTGGTCGTGCCACACGGTGGATGCGATGGATTGCGAGATGCGCCTCGGCGAAGGCACATGCTGATCCGCACGCGCGACATCGGCATTGCTCTCGCCCTCTTCGCCCACCACCTCAAGCTCATCGGGATAGGCTTTGTTCCACCAGTTGTTTAGCAAATAGCGCGTCTCGAAGCCCATGCGCAGCAAGAAGTGCGCACGCGGGTTTTGATCCACGATGGCTTGTAGGCGCGGGCCAACCGTGGCGAAATCAAAATGGCTGGGTTGGCCCGGGCGCGGGCCGGGCCACTCAGGGCCACAGGCATCAATCGAATACAGATCAATGCCCATCTCGCCGAACTTGCGCGCATAAGGTAAGTTTGGTGCGCGATAGTCGCCATCGAACGGCGAGAGCAAATGAAAATTGGCATAAGTTGGCACGCCATCTAGAAATAGGGTGGGCGTGCCGTTGTGATTTTTAACTTCTGCTTTCATATATCCTCCAACGTCACCCCAATCCACCCATCCCCTCGCAACCCCGACTCGTTGAGCGTAATGCCCAGCCCAGGTCGCTCTGGCACCAGCAGATGGCCGTCGCGCACGATCATGGGGTTCTCATCCATCTCCTCATACAATAGGCCGTGCGGGATGCGGTTCTCGCTCATCGCAAAATTGCGGCAGGCCGCGCCGAAGTGCGCCGTTGCTAAAAGCTGCACGTAGCTGCCCACGCAATGCGTGACCACCGGGATGTAAAACATCTCGGCCAGGTCGGCGATTTTTCGGATGCCGGTGATGCCGTGGGTAAAGGCGATGTCGGGATGAATGACATCCACTGCGCCGTTCTGCAAAAACTGCAAGAACTCATAGGCGAACTCCAGCTTCTCGCCGGTCATCACTCGCACGGGCGATTGCGCTCGAAATTGCTTCCACGTCTCGGCGTACGGCACGGGCAGCGCGTCCTCGATCCACAGCGGCTTGATGGGCGCAACCGCTTCGGCCAAGCCCAGCGCGGTTGGCAAGTCCCACTCGTTGTGGCAATGCACGATGATGTCGATGTCCCAGCCGATGGCCTCGCGGCAGTTCTCGTAGCCTTGCCGAATCATCTTAAAGTCCGAGGGCATGAGCATGGACGAGATGTAGCCGGGTTGATAGCGATTGGGGCGCAGGCCGCGCCCCAGCATTTTCTCGAAGCCAAACTTGATGACCTTCCAGCCGCGCGGGTCGGCGCGCAACTCATCGGCCCAGGCTTGGCAGGCGTGTTTGTCCAGCCAATCTTCGGGGCCGAGGGTGTTGATATAGAGCTGAATCTCGTCGCGATATTTGCCGGTGAGCAGGCGCGAGATGGGGCGGTTGCACACCTTGCCCGCGATGTCCCACAGCGCGATGTCGATGCCCGCGACGGTGGGGTTGTGAACCCAATGCGCAAAGAACTGCGTCTGCATGCGCGTCATCACCGCGCACAGCCGGTCTATCTCGAGGGGGTCTTGGCCGAGGATTTGGGGCGCGAGGTGATGCAGATACGCGCGCGCCATCACCGCCGGGCCGCCAATCTCGCCCAGCCCAAACAGGCCCGGCTCGTTCGTCTCAACTTTTACCAGCGATTGAATGCCGTGGCCTTCGAGCTGCATCACTTTGATGCTGGTGATTTTGAGATGGCCTTTTTCGGATTGAGTCAATACTTCATGGTTTGACAAAGTTGCCTCCATAGGGTTATCGAAAATCAAAAATCGCTCTTTGCTAACAAAGGCAGTTGCTATGCGCACTGCGAGAGAAGCTCCTGACCTGACACCTTAATTTTGCGCAAAACAGGCTACATTTCGGTCATAACAACAAAATCTCGATGCACAGTTAGTGCATGGAGAAAGCAAGCTACTACAG
>JAYTNY010000010.1:0-4183 GCA_043748055.1 Roseobacter sp. | reverse complement strand
CCAGTGACCACAAACACGTCGCCCACCTGCGGGGTGAAGTTAGAGAAATACACATCGACCGCGTCTGTGCTGCCAATAATGCTGGCGGCATCTTGTGGCAGAACAGGCTCGAACGCGCCGCCTTTGCTGCGGGCATAGGCAATGGCCGGGCCAGCCTGGGCTACCACCAGGCGGTCGGCGTTGCTCACCACGCACGTAATAGACCCCTCGGCGCGCTGTTGGGCGGGTATCCCTCGGTTCAGCTTAACCAGATCGGCATTCGCCGTTCGTATGGCCTGGCGCAACACAGCCGTTACGCCGCCATTGCCTTTCCAATAGATGCTGCTTAAGGTCTTGCCCATTTCGCGCAGCACATCATCGTGCGCGTTGGGCAGGTCAAAGAACACAATCAGCCTATCCCCAGCCCGGGCCGTGTTGCGCCCAGCCGAATGCACCGACACCTGGGGCGGGTCGCCCAACTCTTGGCCGTTGTCTACGTGGATGCTGGAGAAGGTAATGTCTGACATGCTGGGTAGTGAATGGTGATTGGTGATTAGTGATTGACTCAGTGCCAATCACCATTCACTAATCCCTGATCACCAATCTGCGCAACTCCGCTTCGCCAATCATTGGCACATTCAGCGTCGTCGCTTTTGTGATTTTACTCGCGCCCGGTGCTTCGCCCACCACGACATAGCTGGTCTTCTTGCTCACACTGTCCGTCACCTTGCCGCCCAGGTCTTCGATCCAAGCCGCAACGGCATCGCGTTCCTCGCTCAGCGCACCGGTAATTACAAACGTTTTGCCCGCAAACGGCCCAACTTTCAAACCTTCGGATCTTCTAACTTCCTGCACAGGGTTCACGCCTGCATGTTGTAGCCGCTGCACCAAATCGCGCGTGTTGTCGCGCTTCACCCAATCGGCCACGCTCTCGGCGATGATCGGCCCGACACCGTCGATCTGTTGCAGCTCTTCGGGCGTGGCGTTCAACACTGCGTCCAGGCTGCCGTAATAATTCGCCAGCGCCCGCGCAGCCACTTCACCAATATGACGGATGCCCAGCCCAACGATGATGCGCTCTAACGATTGTTTCTTACTGGCTTCAATCGAATCCAACAAGTTTTGGGCCTTCTTCTCGGCAAACTTGTCCAGTTGTAGCAGGTCTTCTTTTTTGAGGGCGTACAGATCGGCCACGTCTTCAATTAATTCCGCGTCCAGCAGTTGCATCACAATCTTCGTGCCCAGGCCTTCGATGTCCATCGCCCCGCGCCCCACGTAATGCTCAATCGCTCGGTCTACTTTGCCGGGGCATTCGTCGTTGGGGCAAGACAGCGCCACCTCGCCCTCGTGCTTTTCTACGGGGGTGCCGCAAAATGGGCAATGTGTGGGCGGCGCAATCACCTGCTCTGCGCCGGTTCGCGCCGAGACCACTGGCCCAGCCACATACGGGATCACATCGCCCGCCCGCTTGATGAGCACGCGGTCGCCCAGCCGAATATCTTTGCGGGCAATGTCATCGTAGTTGTGCAGGGTAGCATTGCTGATGGTGATGCCGCCCAACGGCACTGGCTCCAACACGGCGCTGGGTACCAAGTTCCCGGTGCGGCCAATGTTCACCTTCACCTCGCGCAGCAGCGTCGTGGTCTCGCGGGCCGGGAACTTAAACGCAACAGCCCCGCGTGGGTCTTTGCCCACAAACCCCAACGCATTTGCCAGCGCCAAATCGTTCAGCTTAACCACCATGCCGTCAATCTCAAACGGCAGTTCATCGCGCTTGCTGGCATATTCTTCGCAGTACGCAATTGCCTCTTCAATCGTCGCAAAGCGTTTGGAGATATCACTCACCGGAAAGCCCAGTTGCTTGAGATATTGCAAGGTGTCCCATTGTGTTGCCCTCACCCCTCCGATGACAGAGTCATCGGCCCCCTCTCCCGGAGGAGAGGGGGGAGGAATGATGGCGTAACAATACACATTGAGTGGCCGCGATGCCGTCGTCCGCGAATCCAGTTGGCGCAGGCTGCCTGCCGCAAAGTTGCGCGGGTTGGCGTAAGTCTTCTCGCCCTTCGCCTGCAACTCGTCGTTCATGCGTTTGAACTCGGCCAGGGTCATGTAAGCCTCGCCGCGGACGGAGAGATGAAGAGATGAAGAGATGGGGAGATGGGGAGATGAGGCGCCAGTCTTTTTCCGCTTCACCTTGTCCCCTTGTCCCCGTGCCTCTTTGCTTTGCAGCATCAACGGCACCCCGCGCACCGTCCGCAAGTTGGCCGTAATGTCCTCGCCCACCACGCCATCGCCGCGCGTGGCGCCTTGCGTAAACATGCCGTTTTCGTAGGTCAGCACAACGGTCAGGCCGTCAATCTTGGGTTCCACCACAAAGTCATCTAAGCGAGACAAGTCAACATCGGTCAGGTTGGCTTGGGCGTATTTACTCACGCGCTCGCGCCAGGCCCGCACGCCAGCCCCATCAAACGCATTGGACAAAGACAAAATGGGCTGTGGATGGCGCACTTTGGCAAAGCCCTCGGCTACCGCGCCGCCCACGCGCTGGGTCGGCGAGTCCAGCGTCACTAGCTCCGGATGAGCGGTTTCAATCTCGCGCAGCGCGTTCATCAGCGCGTCATATTCGGCATCGCTGATCGTCGGGTCATCCAGAACGTTGTAGCGATAGCTGTGGTGGTTCAGTTGTTCCCGCAAATCTGCGGCGCGTTTCGCAGGGGACGAGATAGAGGGTTTCGGCATAGAACAAATGTATCAGAGCTTGCAGTTTTAAGCAGGAGGCTCAGCCTAAAGTCGGATTTTAATAAGTCGGAATACTTGTATGTTATGGCTAGTGTAGCCATACACTTTAACTACATTGCGGCTACAAAGTGACGTCCGCAAGAAGGTTCGATTTACCCGACCTGCCATGAACAATTTCGTTATTCAGATTTCGCCCATCTATGCCGCGCTTATTGTGTTGGCGTTGGCCCTGGTGGGCATGTTGATTGGCATCTGGGCGGGCTGGATTTTGACCGAGCGCGATTTGAACCGCGCCCGGCAGGCCAACGCCACGCTGCGCGAGGCGCACGACCAAGTGTTGCAAGCCCTCACGGCTGCCTTGCACGCGCGGGATGTTGCCCAGCGCGAGTTGCAAGATCAACTACAAGCGCTCGATCAGTTGCAAACCCAGCATAGCGCCAACCGACGCCAACTCGATCAAGCCCACACCACCCTGCGCATGCTAGAACAGCGCGTCGAGGAAATTGGCCTCACCCTGCGCTCCACCCGCATCCAAAACGATGGCCTGCGGGCCGAGCTTTTCAAAAGCGGACGCGTCTCTTCCGAAAAGCAAAAGATCAGTTAGCAATTTAGGGTTGTCAGGGACGACATCCCTACGAGGGATGTCGTCCCTGACAGAATCGTTACCAAAACTCAATTGATGCCCGGCAGCGGATTGCGATACACCGTGGTCGGCGTGCTTTGAAAGGCTGACATCACAATCATGTCGTTGATATTAATATGCGCCGGGCGCGTGGCGACGAACACAATCATCTCGGCGATGTCATCGCCCGTCATGGGCACCGTGCCTTCGTAGACCTTCTTGGCCCGCTCGGCATCCCCGCCAAAGCGCACCACGCTAAATTCGGTTTCGACTAATCCTGGCGACACGGCCGAGATGCGCACCGGTGTGCCCAACAAATCCTGTTTTAGCGCCTCGGTAATGGAACGCACGGCGGCCTTGCTGGCGCAATACACCGCGCCGTTGGCATACGCATAATGCCCCGCCACCGACCCCATGTTGATGACATGCCCGCGCTGCCGTTGCACCATGCCCGGCAACACCGCCCGCGTCACATACAGCAAGCCCTTCACGTTCGCGTCAATCATCGCGTCCATGTCTTCCACCTTGTAGTCTTGCAACTTGGCTGCGCCTGCGGCCATGCCCGCGTTGTTAATCAAAATGTCCACCGCTTGCCATTCGGCGGGCAGGTGGGTGATGGCGCTCTGCACGGCCTGCGAATCCGTCACATCGAGTTGAACTGTGAGCGCGGGCACGCCTAATTCAGTTGCCAGCTTTTGCAGGCGGTCTAGGCGGCGCGCTGCCAAAATTAACTTGCAGCCTTCTGCCGCAAACGCGCGGGCGCAGGCCTCGCCAATGCCACTGCTGGCCCCAGTAATTAAAACGATTTTGTCTTTGAGGGAGATTTTTGCCATGCCGCAAGCG
>JAYTNY010000009.1:0-2918 GCA_043748055.1 Roseobacter sp. | reverse complement strand
AGGCAAGTTGAGTTGCGCTGCGCCGCGATTCGTAAGACACTCGCAGCATTCGCGTTCAATCAGGAGGAAGAAAATATGCACACTTTTCAACGTCACTTAAAACAACTGGTTTTGGCTGGGGTAATCGCAGCCACATCGCTGGTGGCCGCGCCCGCAACCACGCAGGCCAAAGCAGGCTGCTATGGCGCAGGCTGTCGCGGGCGCGACCCGCAAGCAATGGGTTGTGCCCACGATGCGGTGACATTAGCCTCACGCTTTCGTTTTGGCTTTCGGGTAGAACTGCGCTACTCGCGGGCGTGCAACGCCAAGTGGGGGCGCACCGTGAACATAGACAATGCCCATGCCGATGCGGTGTTTGCATTGGTGGGCACGGGCAAAACCACGTTGCGTTCTAAAAATAGCTACCAAGTGTGGAGCCTGATGGGCACGGGCCAACTGCCCGCGTGCGGCGGCGGCAACTATGGCAGCCCGGCGTATTTGGTTTGCACCGCCGCTCGATGAATATCTAGTTAAAAAACGTTCGCTTTCTCGCGGAGGTACGGAGAAAGCGGAGGACGCGGAGAAATAAAGAAACCTTCGTTCCCTCCGCTCCTTCGTACCTCCGCGAAAAAATTGCAATGTGACCGCGCTATGATTAAGTCGCTTGAGGTGAAACAAACATGAACGACGCAATCAACCCAATCGTCTTAATCGGTGGCTTCGGTTCGCACTGGGCGGACTACAGCAGCATGGGCAAGTACCTCGCCCGCGTGTCCGGCCGCCGCGTGTTCATCGCCAACATCAACCGCCTCTCGTGGGTCGTAGGCGGCTTTACCGATTACTTTTTGCTGGTAGACCGCGCCCACAAAGCCGTGCTGCATGCCCTGCAAGAAACCGGCGCAAACAAAGTGATGCTGGTGGGCCACAGCGCAGGTGGCGTGGTGGGCCGCGCCTATTTGGCCGACCGCACACCCCGGCCTCACCAATCCGCCCACCACGGCTACGAGCGCGTCTCGCACCTCATCATGGTCGCCAGCCCACTGCGCACCGTGGCCCAGGCCCAGCACCCCGGCACCCAGCAAGCCTCTCAGATAGATGAGATGTTCCCCGGCGCTTACTTTGCACCGCAGGTGCAATACCTCACCATCGGCGGCAAATTCATCAAAGGCAAAGCCGATGGCATCCTGCGCGAACGCGATGCCTACCGAAACTACAAGTTCGTCAGTGGGCGTGGCGCACAATGGGGCGATGGCGTGGTGCCGCTCTCGCTCAGCCAGCTGGATGGCGTGCCGCACGCCGAGATCGAAGGCATCGGCCATTCGCCGCTGTGGTTGCCGTGGTTCGGCAGCAACGAAGCAACGGTAAACAAATGGTGGCACCTAATCGCCGCCAGCGATGCGCCAATGTTGGAGAGCGGGCGAGTGCTGGTGTAAGTAATGAGCGAATAGTGATTAGGGATTGGTTACTTGCCGTGAATAACTAATCACCAATCACCAATTACTATTTGTCTCCCCCCGTGCTAAACGCAGGCAAGAATGTGCGGTTGCCCAACACCTCATACACATAGTTGTCGGACAGCGGCACATTGCGCGTCTTGCCGCCAATCACAAAGAAGGCCGTGGGCAGGCTGGCGACAGCTACCTGCCGCCAATCTCCGGTGTGCGCAGCGGGTGTGTCGAACGTCGTCCATTGGTCGGCGGCTATGTCATATTTCTCGTTCCAGACAATAAAGTTGATTGCGCCGCCGCCGACCGCGAACAACGAGCCTGCGATCTGGGCCAGCCCAAAACTGCTACGGCCAATCGTCATCGGTTTGCAGGCGTGCCAGGTTTTGTCCGTCATCGCAAAATACTCACACGTCGCCAGCTCGCGCCGCCCATCAAACCCGCCCACCACAAACACGCGCCCGTTAAAGCCCATGGCCGCAGCGCCCTCGCGCGGGGTGGGCATGGGTGGCAGGGCGCTCCATTTGTTCGCGGCCACATCGAACACATAGGCCTCGCTGGTAATTTGGCCGCTACTTCTGCCGCCCAGCACAAACACCTGGTTGGGCAGCGCTGCCACGGCGTGGTTGCTGGTGGCTTTTGGCAAGCGCGGCAACGCCAGCCAGGTCTTGCTGATGACGTTGAGCACTTCAAACTGATCTGTAGCCGTGTTGTTGGCCGTAAGGCCACCCGGCACATACACGTTATCGCCCAACGCAGCGGCGGCGGCGTTTAGCACCGGCGTGGGTTTGGGCGCACCCAAATCGCGCCACTGGTCTTTGCCCGGCTCATAGGCCAACACCTCATCCGAGAATTTGCGGTCTACTTCGCCGCCAATCACATACACCTGGTCTTTGATGCCCACGGCAATGCTGCGTGTGCGGGCGGTGCGCACCGAGGCCCGCGCGTTCCAGCGGGTGGGCTGCGAGGCCGTTGGCGCGACCTCACCAATCTCGCCAATCGCTGCCGGGTCGTCGGGGCTGGATGTGGCGTCCGTAGGCCGCACATTGAGCGATAGCACCGAGAGCGCCAACGCAATGACCAGCGTGGCTACGATAGCAACCCGACGGCGCATGGAAAGCGGCAGCAGCAGTTGCGGGTTGGGGGCGACGGGGACGGGCGTGATCAGGGATTGGGAACTGCGTCCTGAGCTTGTCGAAGGGTTGGGGATTAGGGATTGATCTTGGCCTTCTTCAACTTGTTCCAAGCCATTGCCATCTTTAGATTCAATCACCAACGCAGCCGTCGTTGCTGGTTCTGACTTCTGACTTCTGTATTCTGTATTCTCCCCAACAGCCACCCAGCCATTGCGCACCGCAATCATCGTGGCCTCGGTGCGGGTCTGCACCTCTAGCTTGGTGAAAATGTTACGCAAATGAACCTTGACTGTGTTGGGGCTGAGAAATAACTGCGCGGCAATCTCCTTGTTGCCCACGCCCGTTGCCAGCAGTTGCA
>JAYTNY010000008.1:0-4278 GCA_043748055.1 Roseobacter sp. | reverse complement strand
CATTGAATTAAGGCGAAACTCGGAGGTCGAGCCTTTAGGCGGTTAGTAGCGCGTGCCGCAAATTACGGCACGCGGCAAGTCACTAACCGGCTAAAGCCTTGGCCTCCATCACGCTCCTATGTCTAATTCAATGCCATTGGCCTAAAGCCAGCGAGGCGATACCAAATTTGCGTCACTTTCTTGGCGGTAAAAAATTTATTTGCTCAGTGCGGCTTCAACCGCTGCTACCAAGTCGGCGTTGTCGGGTTTGGTTTTAGATGAGTAGCGCGCGATCACCGCGCCATCACGCCCGACCAAAAACTTCTCGAAGTTCCAGCCGATGTTGCCTGCGGGCGGGGTCTGGGTGAGCTTGGCATAAAGCGGGGCGCGGTCGTCGCCATTCACTTCGAGCTTGCTGAAGATGGGGAAACTCACCTCATACTTGGTGCTGCAAAAGGTAAGAATCTCTTCCATGCTGCCTGGCTCTTGTCCGCCAAATTGGTTGCACGGGAAGCCCAGCACGGCAAAGCCTTTCACCCGATACTGCTGATACAACGCTTCCAGCCCAGTGTATTGCGAGGTAAAGCCGCACTTGCTGGCGACATTGACGATGAGCAACACGTTGCCCTTGTAATCGCTTAAATTTTTATCTTGGTTCTTGGCGTCTTTTACAACTTCATCCAACACAAAGGTATTCAAATTGGTTTCCATATTGCCCGCATTGTGCTGGATGCGGTTGAGCGATTGATGAGAGTGATGCGCTGGATTCCAGGCTTTAGCCGGTTAGTAACTCGACCTTGAGCTAATCTCATACGGATCAAATAACCGGCTAAAGCCTGGAATCCACGAAGATGCGTCAGGCCGCCACCAACTCGCGGTTCTCTGGCATGTTCTCCAGCCGCGTCAGCCAGTAATGCACGTCAAACGTGTCATCGCCTGTGAGGAAGCGCCACATCTTGATGCGGTTGACGATTTCCAAACGCCCGCTGGCATCCTCGAACCACGGCTCCATGCGGCCCAACACGGTTTGCACATCTTCCACTCGGTTTGTCTCGCCGGTGAAGAGGGGTTTGTGCTTGCTTACGTCCGCCGTCAAGTCATCGGTGTTCCATAGGCGCAGTTGGCGCACGCGTGGGTTCAGGCGCACCTTAAACATGTAGCGCTTGAGGTTGGTCTTGTTCTGCCGCCCGCAATGCCAGATGCCGTGATGCAGCACCAGAATCGTGCCAGCCTTGCACACCATTTGCACTTGGCCTACAAAGTTTTGGTAGCGCGCAATGTCCATCTCGTTAATCCGCCGGAAGTGGCTGCCGGGGACGACGAGTGTGCCGCCCATCTCTAGTGGCACATCGTGCGGGAAGTACATCAGTTGCACATCAAAGTGCATGCGCGTGTCGATGATCGAATCGCCATGCATGCCCTGCGCGCTGTCCTCGTTGGGCTGGCGCACATGCACCGCCTGATGGTCGAACAGTGGGTCGGGGCCAACCAGGCTCTGAATAATCCCCTCAATTTTGGGCATGCGCAGCATGTGCCCAAATGCCGATGGCTCCGGGTAGCATTGCGAGAGCGGCGTGCCCGCCGGGGCTGCTGGGATGGGGCCTGCGTCAATCTCGGCCATCGCGGCTTGGTTGATCTCGTCTGGCACGAGTTCATCAAACCGCAGAAAGCCTTTTGCCACGAAGGTCGCCATTTGTTTGCTGTTCAAGAGATTTTCTTTGTTGACCATTTTTAGATTGCCTCCAATTTCTCAAAAATAAATTCGTACATCTGAAACGAGGTGGTGTATTCCATGTTGGGGTAGGGTGGTATCAGCTGTGGGAACTGGATGACGCGCCAGCCATCTTTGAGCGCATCCAGCCCGCTTTTGTAGGGCGGGGTGTCGCTGTCGCCGGTCGTATGCGGCTCTTTGCCGGTGCCATCATAGATGGACCAGCCTTTGACGTGGCTATCGAGCGCGGAGTTTGACAGATAGAGCACCATTACTTTTTGTCGTTGGTTAGACATGATTGGATGAAAGTGTAGTGCTGGAATGCTGTGGGGCAAGTGAGTGGGTGCTTGATGAGGAGAAACTTGATGAATCGGCAAATGATGCGACAGTGCTAACTCGGCTATGTCATCTGGCGCACTTCCCCATTCGCCGTTAAATTCGCCCTATGTCACCCACAGAAATTTTGCTAATTGGCGCAGGCAACCGAGGCACCCGCGCCTACGCGCCCTACGCGCTGGAACACCCCGACGAACTCAAGTTCACCGCCGTCGCCGAACCCGATGAACGCCGCCGAGCCGAATTTGCCGCGCTGCACAACATCCCCAAAGCGCGCCAGTTCGCAAGCTGGCAAGCGGCGCTGAGCCAACCCCAATTGGCACGGGCCGCCATGAACTGCACGATGGATAAAGTGCATTTTGAATCCACGATTGCCGCGTTAAACGCGGGTTACGACCTGCTGCTGGAAAAGCCGATGGCGACCACAGCCGACGAATGCCGTGAGCTGGTGCGCGTGGCCGAGGCCAATAACCGCCTGCTGCAAATCTGCCATGTGCTGCGGTTTACGGATTTCTTCTCAGCCCTGCACGATATCGTGCAGTCGGGCCGCCTGGGCCGCGTCATCAGCATAGACCACCGCGAGAACGTGAGTTACTGGCACATGAGCCACAGCTTTGTGCGCGGCAACTGGGGCAACAGTGCTAAAAGCACGCCCATGATTTTGGCGAAGTGCTGCCACGATATGGACGCATTGACCTGGGTGTTGGGCAAGCGCGTGCAACGCCTCAGTTCGTTTGGCTCGCTGACGCATTACCGCGCCGACCAAGCGCCTGCCGGTGCGCCCAAGCGTTGCACCGATGGCTGCCCCATCGAGCAAACCTGCCCCTGGTATGCACCCAAGCTGTATGGCGCTGTGCCGGGTGTTGAACCCATTTCCGAATTCATGGTGAACGCGATGGGGCCTGCTGAGGACACCCCGCAAGCGCGCTGGGATGCGCTGAAGACCGGCCCGTATGGCCGCTGCGTGTATCACTGCGATAACGATGTCGTTGACCACCAAGTGGTGAACATGCTGTTTGAGGACGAGGTGACTTGCACATTCACCATGCATGGCCACAGCGAACGCGAGGGCCGTACGATGCGCTGGGATGGCAGCCGTGCTACGCTGTTTGGGGATTTCTCGCACGGGCGACCCTACGAGATTCGGATTCACGACCATGGGAACGAGGACAACCCAGAGGTGGTTCGCTTTGATGATGGAGCCGGGCATGGCGGTGGCGATGAGGGCATCATGCGCAATTTCATCCAAGCCCTGCACGGCGAGACCACGCCCCACCAAACCACCGCCCGCGTCTCGCTGCAAAGCCACCTCATGTGCTTTGCCGCAGAAGAATCTCGGTTGAGTGGGCGGACGGTTGAGATGATGTAAGGTGAAAAGCGGATTCCAGGCTTTAACCGGTTAGTTGCTCAGCTTTGATCTAGGCAACAAGTGAGTTCGTAACCGGCTAAAGCCTGGAATCCAAATCGGAGTTAACCCGTCGGCATCAGCTTGTAGATGACGCCGCCGTGATCCACCACGTATAGCTCGCCCTGTTGATCCTCGCCGAACGAGGCGATGCGCAAGTTGTCTTCAAACAGCGTCTCGTTTTGCCATGTGTTGTTCGCGTCTGGCTTCAGCGTCCAAATAGTGCCCTGGCAGTAATCGCCATACAAATAGGTGCCTAACAGGCCAGGGATGGCTTTGCCACGATACACATAGCCGCCCGTGACCGAGCAGCCATCGGCGTGTGGGTATTGCGCGATAGGTTCGCTGAACGTGGGCTGGGTGTCGCCGTCATATTTCTCAAAGCCTTCGCGCACTTTCCAGCCATAGTTCTCGCCGCCCTTCTTGGCAAGCTGAAAGTTCACTTCTTCATACGCGTTCTGGCCCACATCGGCGATAAATAAATCGCCTGTAGCCCGATCAAACGAAAACCGCCACGGGTTGCGCAGGCCAGTGCTCCAAATCTCGGCCTTCTCTCCAGTTTTCCACTTCGGGTTGTCTTTGGGGATGGTGTACGGTTTGGCTTTGGTGGCTTTGCTCACATCAATGCGCAGCATTTTGCCCAACAACACTTTCATGTTTTGGGCGCGGTTCTCCGGGTCGCCCGCGCTGCCGCCATCGCCCATGCCGATGTAGAGCATGCCATCCGGCCCAAACTTGATGAGGCCGCCGTTGTGGTTGGCATAGGGCTGGTCTATCTTCAGGATGCGCAATTCGCTCTTTGCATTACCTGCACTGTGGTCTTTGTTGGCGGCAAACCGAGAGACGA
>JAYTNY010000007.1:0-2976 GCA_043748055.1 Roseobacter sp. | reverse complement strand
GTGCGGCGCAGCATGTCAATCAGTCTGGGGTCGTCGTCGGCCAACAGAATGGTTGTTACTGGGCGGGGTGTTGCGGCTGGGTCTGGCATAAGTTCTGTCCTAAGCTAAAAACAGTGTGAAAACAGGGCGTGAGGTTCGGATGAACGTGGGCTGAGAACTGTCTTTGAGAGTTGTTAAGAAATCTTCACTACTAAAATGCCGCCATGAACATTTTTATTACGGGCGGTGCCGGTTTTTTGGGGCAGCGGTTGTGCAAAGCGTTGTTGCAGCGCGGCACGCTCACCGATTCGCAAGGCAACGCACGCCCGATCAAACGCATTCGGTTGTTTGATGTGGCCCCAGCAGTCATTCGCTTGCTGGATGTGCCGCCAGCAATCATTCATTTACCAGATATGCCACCAGCAACAATTGTCTTGTCGGATCAAGCTTCACCCGCACAGGTCGAGGCCATCGCAGGCGACATCAACAACCGCGACGACTTGCGCCGTGCGCTGGGTGACAACACAGACAGTGTGTTTCATCTCGCCGCCGTGGTCAGTGGCGAGGCCGAGCAGAATTTTGAGCTGGGCATGCGCGTGAATGTGGATGGCACGCGGGCCTTGCTGGAGGCTTGCCGCGCGTTGCCCAAGCCGCCCAAGTTTGTGTTCACCAGTTCGCTGGCTGTGTTTGGCGGGCCGCTGCCCAACCCTGTGCCCGATTCGCAAGCGCTTACGCCGCAAAACAGCTACGGCGCGCAAAAAGCTATGTGCGAACTGCTGATCAACGACATGAGCCGCAAAGGCTTTGTAGATGGCCGTGTGCTGCGCCTGCCCACCATTACCGTGCGACCCGGTAAGCCCAACAAAGCCGCGTCCTCGTTTATGAGCGGCATTATTCGAGAGCCATTGAACGGCGTGGATGCCATCTGCCCAGTTGCGCCAGAGCTGCGGGTGTGGGTGCTCTCGCCGCGCCGCGCCATTCACAATTTGGTGCTGGCGCACGAGTTGAACGCGGCGCAATTTGGTCACACGCGCAGCATCAACGTGCCTGGGTTATGCGTCTCGATTGGCGAGATGGTGCAGGCCTTGCGCACCGTTGCAGGCGATGCCGTGGCCGCACGCGTGAAGTGGCAACGCGATGCGCAGATTGAGCGCATTGTGGCCTCGTGGCCGGAGGCGTTTGAGGCGACGTTTGGCAGGGCGCTGGGCATGCAGGCGGACGAGAATTTTGTGGATATCGTTCGGGCGCATATTGAGGACGAGTTCGGAACCCCCGACCCCTAAAGGGGAGTCCTTGATTTTCTCTATAAGTTCCTCGACTGGTTAAGAGTGATGGACTGCAAGCAAAACTCAAAGACTCCCCTTTAGGGGTCGGGGGTTGATCAGATCAAACCCGCTTCGGTATTGGCAACCCCAAGCTCAACAAAGCACCCAATCCAACGATGAGAACAGCCACTCCAAACAACGCGCTATACGCGCCCGCGCCCAAGCCTGCCCGCGTCAAGCCGTCAATCAACAAGCCACCCACAACGGGCATGAACGAACCTAGCCCGGCCACGGTGCTGACCGCGCCGACATACATGGGCCGGTCTACCTCGGCGGCGCTGTCTTGGGCGTAGCTGAAGAAGCCGACTTGCGACGAACGATTGACCGCGCCGTTGAGCACCATGACCAACACAAATGTGCCGTAGGCGATGGGCGCAGGCAGCCACCCGCTAAACGCCAGCACCGAGACGAGCAGCGCGATGAGCGGCGCAGCGAACTGCGCGACACAGGCTGCCACGATGACGCGGCGCGGGCCAAAGCGCCCGGCCAGCCACCCAAACGCCGCAATCCCAATTAGCCCACCCACCAACAACGCGATGCTGAACACGCCGATGGATTCATCGCCCAGCCCCAGCCGTTCGGTGGCGAAGACGATGTAGAACGCGGAGGCCATGTTCTCGATGCTGGTGAGTAGGCGCACCAGCAACAAACGTCGAAACGAGGCATCGCTTTTGAGGGCGGCGCGCAGCTTGGTGCCGAAGCTCTCGGCCTGTTTTTTTGGGGTGATGGGTTCTTCGCTTACCCGCTCTTTGATGAATAGCATGGAGATGAGCGACAACTCGAAGAACACAAAGGCCGCGATGAGCAGCACGGCATAGTTGAGCGGGAACGGCCAGCGGTCTGACCCCAGCACCCACTGCACAATGAAGCCGGAGCCGATGCCACCCAGCGCGCCGAGAAACTGATTAATGGTGAGGGTTTGGGCGCGGCCTGCGGGCGTAAACGCGCGGCCCATCATGTCGAACCAGGCCGTGCTGGTGAGCGCGTCTAACCCCAGGAAGAGGGCGATGGTGCCAAGCAGCACCCACATGGTGAGCAGCGGGTCTTGGGCGCGGGTGAACACCAGCCACAACGCGAACAACAAAATCACCGGGCGCCCAATCACCGAAGGCCACACCGAATAGGGCTTGGTGCGCGGCTTGCCATGCACCAACCGCGCCGCAAAAAGCTGCGGCAGCAAGTACGCCACATACCACGTCAGGCTCAGCGCGCCAATCAGGGCTTTGTCATCGGTCAGCTTGGCCGCCAGCGAGGTGAGCACCGTGCCGACGGGCATGAAGGCGATGCCGATGCCCCACAGCATTGAATCGCCACCAAAGGCCAGTTTGTTGCGCAGCAAATCTACGGGTGGGTTGGGGAAGTTGGAGTTTGAGTTAGCGGGCGGGGTGGACATGTGTGAGCGGGATGATACAGGCACGCCACATATAATCCCGCGCGCTATGACGACCACACCCTCAACACTTTCGCTCGACGAACAAGTGGCTTTGCTGATGCAAGGCACCGACTACGGCGATGTACAAACTGTCAAGAGCATGGCGCGCGAACTGCGCGCACGACTGGAGGAGAGCCAGAAGACGGGCAAGCCGCTGAAAGTGTATTGTGGTTACGACCCCACCAAGCCCGACCTGCATATTGGTCACACCGTCACCATGCGCAAGCTGCGCCAGTTTCA
>JAYTNY010000006.1:0-3131 GCA_043748055.1 Roseobacter sp. | reverse complement strand
GTTGCCAGGCCAATCAGCCCCAGCGCGACCAGGCCAATATTGGCGACGACCAGCAGCGTAAGCATTTTGTTGAACCGCCACGCACGTTGAATGAGATTTAGATTGGATTTGGCTGCCGGTGGCAGCGTGTTTGCGATAACCATTTGAGTTACTCCTTTAGAACCTTCTTGAACCTTGATGCCATCATGCAGTCTCTGGCTACCTGAGAGTCAAGAGGCAATTTGAGTCTTGCGTCTTTCGTATTGCGTTGGGCTTGCACAAGCCCAACGCAATACGCAATACGAAACGTGCGCCTCCTCCAGTAACATCACACTACTTATGAAGCTGTATTTGTTGCAACTGGCGATGAAGCCCGGCAATGGCGTGCCGGTGCCGGGGTATGTCATTCAAACTGCGAACGAAAATATTTTGGTGGATACGGGCTTGCCCAAGCGCTTTATCGCCAACGCCAATGCCACGCAGAGCGACCCCTTTGGCTGGGTGATGCGCGAGGAGGATTACGTGGTGAACCGTTTAGTAAGCATTGGGCTGACACCGCAAGATATTCGCTATGTCGTCTGCACCCACCTCGACCCCGACCACGCGGGCAACCACGATGCCTTTCCAGAGGCCGAGTTCATCATTCAGCGCCAACATCTCGCGTTTGCAAAGACGAGCGGCTTGCAACGCTTTGATGTGGCGCGTGCGCATTGGGACAACCCGCACCTGCGTTACCACTTGATTGACGGTGACACCAAGCTGGTGCCCGGCGTTGAGTTGATTGAGAGCAGCGGGCATGTGCCCGGCCACCAAAGCGTGTTGGTGCGCCTGCCCCAAACCGGCCCGGTGTTGCTAACAATAGACGCGATTACTCGCTCGACGATGACGGATGCCGACACGCGCCACGTTGCCAGCTTTGATTTGAGCGAAGCGGACACGCGCGCCAGCACGCGCAAGCTGATGGCGTTGGCGGCGCGGGAAGACATCAAGCTCATCGTGTTTGGTCATGATGGGCAGCAGTGGCCGACGTTGAAGCAAGCGCCAGAAAGCTACGAGTAAGTTTTTGACAGGATGAACAGGATTTCACAGGATTAATCCTGTTGAATCCTGTAATCCTGTCTAGTTCCGATTAACTCAAGCCCCTGATTTCCTCAGGTTTTCTCACGCAAAGGCGCAAAAGCGCAAAGAAAAAAAACTTTGCGTCTTAGCGTCTTTGCGTGAGATTTAGAAAACCTGAGGTAATCAGCTCAAGCCCAAGCCATACGCCCGCACAAACGTAAAGCGCAGCCAGTCAATCAGCCCAATCTCGGCCAGCGTTAAGGCCAGCCCCACCAGCATAGGCAACAGCAACTCGCGCCAGCGCGTCATCTTGCCAGCACGGCGAATAGCGAGCGCAAATAGCAAGCCGTTCACGATCATCAGCAGCCCTACTGCGCCCAGCGCACTCACCAGTGCAATGGGGCCGTATAAAAACGAGGGTTGCCACAGCACCGCTGCGATGTACACAAGCCCCATCCCCAGCAACTGCGCCACCCCACCCCACGATGCCAACACCGGTGCAGGCTCTTGCGCTTGCCACACCGCCTGGTTAAACAGCGGCACCACATACACCGTTAGCGCCAACCCCATGCCTGTGCCCGTGACCAGACGCAGCCAGTTTTGGGGCGGGTAAAACAGCGGCGTGCCGCGCAGCAGTGCCACATACGAGTTAAAGCCATCGAACCCCCATGCCAAAAAAAAGGCCACAAACACGAGGGCAATGGCTTTGCGCGGCGGCTGGTTGGCCCGCACCGGCAGCACCACCGCGAACAAGGCCAGCCCCAACAAAGCCGCGCCAAACATGCCCGTGTCTCTGGCACACACCGGCAACTGGGTGTTGTTGATGATGAATGAACGCTCGGTGATGCGATGGCACACCGCGTAGCCCACCCAGTCCAGTGGCTTCAGCCAGGCGGTGGGAGCTAAGGCGGCGGAAATGCACAAGCCCAGCAAGATTAAGGCAGGGATAAAACGATGGGCAGATTGGGATGTGAATGAGTTCATGCGCGAGCGTTAGTCTATAGTACGCCGCACTCACCCATGAACCGAACTGACCGCCTACTCGCCATCATCCTAGAACTGCAACGCCACAAAGTGCTACGCGCCGAGGATTTGGCCGCCACGTTCGAGACCAGCAAGCGCACTATTTACCGCGATCTCGATGCGCTGGCCGAGAGCGGTGTGCCGTTACTTAGCACACCCGGCCAGGGCTACTCGCTCATCGAAGGGTTCTTCTTGCCACCCGTGTCGTTCACGCGAGACGAGGCCACGATGTTGCTGCTCGGCGCAGACTATCTCTCGCACAACTTCGACGCGCAATACCGCGCCGCCGCCCAAACGGCGATGGCCAAAATTGAAGGCGTGTTGGGCGAGACCCTGCGCGAAGAAGTGCACGCCATGCAGACCGCCCTGCAAACGGTCTCGTTGGAGGCCGATGTAGGCGTGTTGGACAAACTGCGTGTGCTGCGCCGCGCCATTTTGGAATGCAAACGCATTCAGTTGCGCTACTTCGCCCGCTTTGGAGATGCGACCCGCAGCGAGACTGAAACGCGCGAGCTGGAACCGCACTGGCTGGTGTTTGCCGCCCACGCCTGGTATTTAGTAGCACACGATTTGAAACACGGCGAAGTGCGCCGCTTTCGGCTGGAGCGCATGGAGGCTATCGCGCTGACCGAAACCGCGTTCACCCGCCCCTCCAAAGAACAACTGGCGCGCGAGCAGAGCCGCGATGTGCAACAAGAATTCGGGTTAACCGTGCGTGCGCTGTTCGGCCCAACCGTTGCGCGCTGGGTGCGCGAAAACCGCAACTGGTTTGCGGTAGATGAGGCTGAGACCGATGCCGGTTTGCTCATCACCTTTAAGGTGCGCCACGAGGACGAACTGTTGCAATATCTGTTGCAGTGGGGCAGCCAGGTGCAGGTGCTGGAGCCAAAAACGCTGCGCGAGCGCATGCGGGCAGAAGCCGAGAAAATGTTAGCCGCGCACCAAACGCTGTTGACATAGGGTTGTCACAACCGTCTTTTACCCTATTGGCAATTCACGCTTAGTCGCGTTGAAAAAGGATAAAAGACAACATGACAACCCAACACAGCGCCCTCAACTGGTTCGAGATT
>JAYTNY010000005.1:0-2542 GCA_043748055.1 Roseobacter sp. | reverse complement strand
GAATTGGAAAGGTTCTAGGAGGAAGGACATATTTCAGGGCAAATGCCCCGGCACCGGATTGGGCAACACCTGATGACGGGTGTGGCTGTGGGGCTTTTCTTGAATAATCAGCAGGCCATCTTGTTTGATAACAAGCATGTCGCCGTGGTAGGTCTGGTTGAGCGTGGGCACGGTGAACACCTCTTCGGGCGCACCCTGGGCAATAATCGTTTGGTTGAGGCAGATGACCCACGGCACATGCGCGGCGGCGGCGTTCAAATCGTGGGTGGTCATCAAAATGGTTTTGCCATCTTGGTTGAGGTGGGCCAGCAAGTGCAACACGCTCTCGGCGGTGCGAATGTCGACACCCGCCGTCGGCTCGTCCAGCACCAGCACGTCTGGCTCGCTGATTAAGGCCCGCGCCAAAAACACGCGCTGCTGCTGCCCGCCCGAAAGATCGCGGATGTGGCGGTTGTGCAGCCCAGCTAGGCCCAGTTGCTCCAGCAACTCAAGCATGCGTTGCTTATCGGTGCGGGCATGCCAGGGCCAGCGCGGGTTGCCGCGCGTGCAGCCCATCAGCACCACCTGCTCCACGGTTACCGGAAAGTTCCAGTCCACCGTTTCCAGTTGCGGCACATAGCCCACGCGTAGTTGGCGCGATGAACCTACAACATGACCCACGCAGCCATCCACACAAATTTCGCCACGTGTGGGCTTTAGCGTGCCCAGAATCAGTTTAAGCAACGTGGTCTTGCCCGCGCCGCTGGGGCCAACCAGCGCGGCAAACTGGCCTGCGTGCAGGTGCAGGTTAATTTCGTCCAGCACCAGCTTGGCCCCATAGCCAAACCGCACGTTGCGGAGTTCGATGAGCGCTTGCATGTAGGAATTGGGGATTAGTGATTGGTGATTGGTGCTGATTAACTCACCAATCACCAATCACTAATCCTGGGCCTGCACCACTGCTGCGTCTGCGCCGGGAATATTATTTGTATCGAACTTGGCGATGACGGTTGGGTCGCCGCCCAATGCTCTCGCCATCGTTTGCATGTCGGCCACCATCAGGCCGAAGTAGCTGTGTGCTGCTTCGCCGGGTGCGCCGGGCAGGTCGTCGTCGCGCAGGGTGTCTACAAACTGCACGCCAGCTTCTTTGCCGATTTGGTCAAGAATGGGCGAAGGGAAGACCTCGCTGCCGAAGATGGCGGGCACTTTTTCGGTCTTGAGCTGCGTAATCAAATCAGCCACATCTCTGGCGCTTGGCTCGGCAAAATCGGCAGGTTGGATCGCGCCGATGACCGTGACGCCATAGCGCGGGGCGAAGTAGGCGAACGAATCGTGGTAAGTAAGCAGCTTGCGGTTGCCTTCGGGAATCGTCGCAATCGTTTCCTTGATGGCTTTGTCCAGTGCTTCGATGCGCACTTTGAAGCCGTCATAGTTTTTGGCGTAATAGGCTGCGTTTTCCGGGTCGCGCTTGCTCAGCGTTTCTTTCACAATCTCGGCGTAGCGCAGCGCGTAAAACGGGTTCATCCACAAATGGGGGTTGGGGCTACCTGCTTCTTTGGGAAACGAGAAGTCGTAGACGTAGTCATCAGGCTTTATCGTTTGCAACCCAAGCTCCACAATCTCCGAGCCAGCCTTCTTGTTGGCCTCGGCCAGCTTCATCGTCGGCTCCTCTAACTTCAAGCCATTCACAAATACGATGTCGGCCCCGGCCAGTTTCTTGGCATCGCTGGGCGCAGGCTCAAAGGTGTGGCTGTTCACGCCTTCCGGCACAATGCCCTGCAAACTGATTTTGTCGCCACCGATGTTGTAGATGATGTTGGTGACCGGCGACACGGTGCTGACCACATTCAGCTTGGTGGCAGTTGCAGCAGGGGCACTGCTGCGCGGCACGGCACAAGCCGCCAACAAAACACTCATCCCCACGAACAACACAGACATTTTTCTTGCATTCATTTTCTCAACTCCTCAAAAAACTCACTTGCGTTTGTCTGCGGAACCCCCGACCCCTAAAGGGGAGTCGCCGAGTAACGCTGAAAGCGCATCATCGACTCCCCTTTAGGGGTCGGGGGTTCCGCAGCGTAGCTCTGCTAAGGCATAACGCTTATTTCTTACATGCCTTGCACACGCCAAAGATCATGAGGTGATCGGTCTTCACCTCAAATTCAAACTCGCGCTCAATGCGGTTAAGCATGGGCTGCACGATGGCGTGATCAATCACTTCAATCGTGTCGCACTTTTGGCACACTAAATGGTGATGGGGCGCTTGCCCAACCAACTCGTAAATCACTTGGTTGTCGCGCAGATGCGCCGTGGTGACCAGCCCCAGCTTGAGCAAAAAATCTAAGGTGCGATACACCGTCGCCCGGTTTACCGCCGTGCTTTTGCGCTGCACACGGGCATACACCTCGTCCGGTGTGCAGTGACCGCCCAGCTCACGTACCGAGTCAAAAATCATCTGGCGTTGGGGTGTGAGGCGGAACCCTTGTCTGCGGATTAAAGCGCGGGGATCGGATGAAATAGCGGGTGTCTTATCTGTAAACATCTTAACTCATCAAGCAAATAG
>JAYTNY010000004.1:0-3911 GCA_043748055.1 Roseobacter sp. | reverse complement strand
GGCCAGTTCGGTTGCCTCGCAGGCGTGGTGGCTGTCGCCACAGCCAACGGTGTAAAGACGCGTAAGAGGCTGGCATAGCGCCTCATCAAACACGCGCTCGGCTTCGGCCTTAAATATAGGGAAGACTTCTTCAATCAACGTCGGCAAACTGAGAATGTGCTCACGAAAGAGGTTCATGCCGCGAGATGATACGCGATGCACTTGTTCTACAACACACCCATACACCCATAGACTTCTTGCAAAAGTCCATTTGTACGCAACGCTCGTAGGGGCGAGGCATGCTGCGCCCCTACTTTTGCAAGAGGCCTCATCTTTACATCCATCTTTCAAGCCACTTTCAAGCCACTTTCAGCAAAACCTAAGCAAGCCTTGTTACCGTGCGCTTATGTTGAAGTTACGGGTGTGGGTGGATGACTGTTTGCATGTGCTCAGCGTGCCCCAAGGCGCAAACCTGCGCCTGGTTTTGCTGGATGCTTGCCTCACCCCGTACGCACCGCTGACGCAGAAACTAAACTGCGGCGGCAATGGCATCTGCGCCACCTGCGGCGTTTGGCTAGAAGAGGGCGAACCCGAGCCGACCCATTGGCACGACCGCATCGGCCAGCGCTTTGGTTATCCGCGTCTCTCTTGCCAAATCACGGTGGAACGCGATATGACAGTGCGTTTGGCAACAGACAAAATAATCTGGGGCGCGCGGCGTACGCCATCCAGCACAGATACGCGCAAACAGCAACAAGCCTGAACAAAAAAGAAGAAGCGAAGATTTAACATCTTCGCTTCTTCTTTTCTTCGTGTTTGAACTTTGAACCCACTTTACTTGGCGGGCGGCAGAATCACTGTGTCAATCACATGAATTACGCCGTTCTTGGCTTTGATGTCCGTCGCTGTCACTTTGGCATCGTTCACCATCACCGTGCTGCCATCCACCTTGATCTTGACTTCAGCGCCGTTCACTGTCTTGGTGCTGGTCAGCTTCACCACATCGGCGGCCATCACACTGCCCGGCACAACGTGGTAGGTCAGAATCGCAACCAGCTTCTCTTTGTTCTCTGGCTTGAGCAGGTCTGCGAGGGTGGCCTTATCCAGTTTGGCAAAAGCCTCGTCGGTGGGAGCAAATACCGTGAAGGGGCCGTCGCCTTTCAACGTGTCAATCAAACCCGCCGCCGTCAGCGCAGCCGCCAACGTCTTAAAGGTGCCTGCCGCCACGGCTGTGTCCACAATGTCCATCGCAGCCATCATGGTGTCGGTCATGGCTTGGGTATCGGTCATCGCTTCAGTCTCAGCCATGGCCGGGGCCATTGCCAACTTAGACACATCCACCGAAGCAGGCACGATGACTGCATCAATAACGTGAATGATGCCGTTGCTGGCCACGATATCCGTCGCGGTCACTTTCGCGCCGTCAATCATCACCGTGCTGCCATCTACCTTCACTTTGGCCTCGCTGCCTTCAACCGTCTTGGCGCTGGTCATCTTCACTACATCAGCAGCCATCACCTTGCCCGCCACCACATGGTAGGTCAGAATTTTGGTCAACGTCTCTTTGTTCTCCGGCTTCAACAAGTTTGCCAGCAATGTTTTGTCCAGCTTGGCAAACGCTTCATCTGTGGGGGCAAACACGGTGAATGGGCCAGCGCCCTTCAACGTATCCACCAAACCTGCTGCCGTAAGTGCAGCGGCCAGGGTGTTAAACGTTCCTGCGCCAGCAGCCGTATCCACAATGTCTTTGGCGGCCATTGCTGGGGCTTCGGTGGGGGCAATGGTGGGTTCGGGGGCCGCTGTGGCAGCGGGTGCAGCCGTGGGGGGCACGGCAGTAGGAGCGGCGGCAGGTGCAGCTGGTGCGGCACACGCCGATGCAAACACCGACGCTACAACAACAAACGCACTCAGTCTCGTCAACGATCTATTCATTTTTCTCTTTCCTCCAAAATCAACAACAAAACAGATTTAATTTGAACAACACAAACGGCGTGATCGAAGTTTGGCTTATCCAAACCAGTTGCACCATAGAGGCTATTTCTGAGCAATGAATGATGTTGGTGTGAGCAACACGGCAACGCAACGTTAGAGTTGCATTTGATCTCTATGAAAGAAGTCTTATACAAGTTGGCGTATCATCTCGGCGAAAATCATGCTTCAAGGTTTCCCCATTACCGGTCTCCCCATCATTCAACCCGGCGACAATTTAGCTGCTGTGTTGATTCGCGCACTTAAACCGCTTGACCCACAAGCAGGCGATGTCTTGGTCGTCACCTCAAAAATTGTTTCAAAAGCAGAGGGTCGCTTTGTGAACTTGCGCGATGTAACACCTTCAAGCGAAGCGATTGCGTTAGGAGAGAAGACGCTAAAAGACCCGCGCTTGGTCGAAGTAATCTTGCGCGAGAGCGTGTCCGTCTCACGCGCAGCACCGAATGTGTTGATAACGCAACACCGGCTGGGTTTCGTCTCCGCCAATGCCGCTGTAGATCATTCCAACACCAGTGCCGACGATGACTTGGTGCTACTCATGCCACTCGATCCCGATGCCGACGCGCACCACATCCAACAAGCCTTGCACAAGGCGTTTGGCATAAAACTGGCTGTGGTGATTGCCGACAGCCACGGCAGGCCGCATCGCCTGGGTACAGTGGGCGTGGCCGTCGGTGTGGCAGGCATGCCCGGCGTAGAGGACTGGCGCGGGCGCGCAGACTTGTTTGGCTTCAAGCTGCAACACACCGAGATTGGCTTAGCCGATATGGTCGCCAGCGCCGCCGCATTAACCATGGGCCAAGCCGCCGAAGGTGTGCCCGCCGTGTTGTTGCGCGGCATTCACTTCGCCCACCGCGAGGGCACTGCATCAGAAATCAATCGCCCGGCTCATATGAACCTGTATCGCTAGAGCTTGCCTTTGAAGTCCTCGGTGTAACCCGTCAGCTCTACATAGCCCACGCCTGCCGATGCACCATTTGCGCTCTGCACCGTCACCGCGCCCTCCCAATATTTTGTCGAGAGGTGCATCTCCTGGTCTTTCACGCGCGGTTGCAGCTCCAGCACCAAATTGTCTTTGGGCAAAGTGAGGCGCCAGCCGCTGGGGTAAGTGGCCTTGCTGTCTTGGCTCTGCCAAGTGCCCAGCACCTCGATCAAAAAATCTTCTTTCGCGATGCGGCGGGTGCTGCCATCCTTCGCAATCAGCGTGCCGCCAGATAGTTCGCCCAGCTTGCCATCTTTCTGGCGCAATTGGTAATACATGATCTCGCGACCATCGTTCAATTGAATCGAAAACCAATCCCAGCCCTGCAAGGCATCACCCAGAGAGCTGGTGCTCCATTCGCGGTCCAGCCAGCTTTCGCCCATTACCTCAAAGGTGCCGCGTGGCGTGGTCACTTTGCCTTGCGTCGTCATGCGCGGCATAGAGTAGTAGTACGACGCGTTGCCGCGCTCCGGCGATTTCTGGCTCAGTCCTCGGTCTCCCTGCAACACAATCGGCTTGGTCGCCTGCAAGTTCAACTCAATCGCAAAGTCGCCCTCAGCCGCTTTAACCTGCACACCTTCTGCTGCACCAGTGCCCATCGTTGTTCGCGCAGACCAGTCCTCGATGAACACATGAAACGGCTGAGCCACAGCCCCGGCCAGCCCCGCCGCCCCGCGCGAGTATTTCTCGAAGGCTACGTGCTCATTCCCCGCAGAATCCGTCACCGCAAAATGCGCAAAATAAATTTGGTTGGTGCTGAAGTCCGAGAGCGCCGAGTCAATAGCACCCGGAGCCATTGCGCGCCGAAACAAGGTGAACTGATAACCAAAGTGATTGCCCTGCGCATCCTGCAAGTTGCCCGTGTAGTACCACCACTCCGTCTGAAAATCGTTGTGCGGGCCATGATCTTCGGGGAACTTAAACTCGCGCACAGCGTTAGCACGCGCAAAGCGGCTCGTGT
>JAYTNY010000003.1:0-14921 GCA_043748055.1 Roseobacter sp. | reverse complement strand
TGGCAGATGAGGGGATTACCAACCCTGACACAAATGCGGCATTTACATTTGAAGAATTGTTCGCCGACTTTGCAATCGCCAACTACATGAACCAGACGAAGATTGAAGAAAACGGGAACAGATATAACTACGCCAGCATAGATGTGCCGGTGATGACGGCGCGCGGCAACTTTAGCAATGTAGATTACCCGCTGGATTTGAACGAGACGTTAAACCAGTTTGGCACGCATTACTTTGAGATGAAAGGCGACAGCGAAGTGGAGCTGAACTTTACGGGCAGCACGGTGGTGCCGCTGTTGCCAATGGCCGATGCAGACGCGCAGGCCGCAGGCAAGTTTTGGTACTCTATGCGTGCCGATGCCAGCAACCCGCGCCTAACCCGCGAGGTGGACCTGAGCGCGCTGAAGGCGGGCGACAAGGCCACGTTGAAGTACAAAGCCTGGTATCGCTTTGAGAAGGATTACGACTATGGCTACGCCAGTGTGAGCGAAGACAATGGCGCAACGTGGACACTACTCAAGACGACATCTTGCACCACCGACAACCCGCAAAACGCCAACTTGGGCTGCGGCTATACCGGCCCCAGCAACGCCACTGGCGACACCAATCAACCCCAGTGGACGGATGAAGAAGCCGACCTGAGCGACTACGTAGGCAAGACCGTGCTGTTGCGCTTCGAGACCGTGAGCGACGCAGGTGTGAACCGCGATGGCATGGCGATTGACGAGATCGAGATTCCGGAAATTGAATTTAAGGATGACGCAAGTTCTGATAAAGGTTGGCAACCGGAGGGCTTTGTGCGCGTAGATAACTTGATGCCGCAGGGTTGGCAGGTGCAGCTCATCATCGAAAATAAGGATGGCAGCCGCAAGCTGGAGCGGGTTGCGCTGACCGATGGCGCGGGCAGCACAAAGATCGATTTTGGCAGCGATGTGAAACGCGTGGTGCTGGCCGTCTCGCCAACGACGCAAGTGACGACGGAACAGGGGTCGTATCAACTACAAGTAAAGTGAAGCGTTAATAATTCATGGTTATTAGTTGTGGGTGGGTATGCGACGGCAACCAATAACTAACAACTAACAACTAACAACCACTTTTAACTATCAACCAATAACTTCCGGAGAATCATGGCAAATTTTGGAATTCTTTCCCTCATTGGGTTTCTGCTATTGCTGGCGCTGGTCATCTACATCGTGTATGTGGCATCGCAGCGCAGCCAGGGGCGCAATCTCAAGTTCTCGGTTATTTTGATTGCGATCTTAGCGGCAGGCGGCCTGCTGCTAAACGCGTTGGGGCGCGGCTTGGTGTTTATTCCCCCACAAGAGCGCGGCATTGTGATTAGCTTGTCTGGCGGCATGCGCCCGACTGCGCTGCAACCCGGCGTGCATTTCATCGCGCCGTTTATCGAATTTGTCGAGCGTTACTCGATTGGGCAACAGAGCTACACCATGAGCGGTGTGAGCGGCGAAGGCCAGGTGACCGGCAACGACAGCGTGAGCGCCCGCACCAGCGACGGGCAGGAAGTCTTTTTGGATGCGACGGTGACCTACCAAGTGGACGAGGCTAATGTGCCTGCGCTGCATGTGAAATGGCAAAGCCGCTTTGAGGATGGGTTGGTGCGGCCTCAGACGCGCAGTATCATCTATAACAGGGTGGCGGCTTACAAGGTGGAAGAGGTTTATAGCACCAAGCGCGAAGCCCTGCAACGTGCCATTGCCGATGATGTCTCAAAAGTGTTTGCCGAGAACGGCCTCAAGCTCACCTCGTTTCTGTTGCGCAACATTACCTTTAACAAAGAATATGCCGACAGCGTAGAGCGCAAACAGGTGGCCCAGCAGGATGCCGAGCGCGCACGGTTTGTGGTTGACCAAGAGAAGCAAGAGGCCGAGCGCGTGCGGGTGAAGGCCCAGGGTGAAGCCGACGCGGTGATTACACGAGCCAAAGCCGACGGCGAAGCCAAGATCATCAACGCCAAGGCCGACGCCGAGGCATTGCGCCAAATCTCGGCCGCCCTCAAAGAAAACCCAGACCTGCTGACCTACCGCTACATCGAAAAGATCGCCCCTACGATTCAGACGATTTTGCTGCCCAGCAATCAAGGGTTGTTGATTGATCCGAAGAATATTCTTAAGCAGCCGTAATAGGTAATTACGGGATTAGGGATTGGTGATTGGGGATTTCATCCGTAAATCACCAATCCCTAATCCCTAATCCCCAATTGCTCTACCTCATCGCCACCCCCATCGGCAACCTGGGCGATATTAGCCAGCGTGCGATTGATACCCTGCGTGCTGCCGATGTGGTTGCCGCCGAGGACACCCGCCGCACTGGGTTGTTGTTGCATCATTTTGGTATTGAAGGCAAGCGGCTGATGCAGTACCACGAGCACAACGAAGACCGCGCCGCCGAAAAGCTAATTGCGCTTGCCGCGCAGGGCCAGAACATTGCGGTTTGCACCGATGCGGGCACACCCGGCGTGGCCGACCCAGGCTTTACGCTGGTGCGCAGCGCTATTGAGCAAGGCGTGGCGATGACGATGATCCCCGGCGCAGCGGCGTTTGTGATGGCGCTGGTGTTGTCGGGGCTGCCCTCGCACAGTTTTACGTTTCGCGGCTTCGCGCCGCGCACATCCATCAAACGCCAGAAGTTTTTGGCGGTGGATGTGGATGCGCCGCACACCCTCATCTACTACGAAAGCCCATTTCGCGTGCGCGAGTTTTTGCAGGATGCGATTGCGGTGTTTGGAGATCGAGCAGCATCGTTAGCGAATGATCTTACGAAGATGTTCGAGAAGGTCGAGCGCGGGTCACTCTCGCAATTGTTGGCAGGCTTGGGCGAGGGTGAACTGAAGGGTGAGTATGTGGTGGTCATAGAGGGCGTGAACACGAAGAAAAAAGGGAGATTGGAGATTAGAGATTACGCGGCTAATCTCTAATCTCTCTCATGCGACAACTTAACACCCCCCACGGCCCGCTCAACCTCCCTATCTTTTTGCCAGATGCCACGCGCGGCGTGGTGCGTGCCGTAGACAGCGCTGATTTAGAAGCGTGCGGCATCAAAGCCGTGGTGATGAATGCGTTTCACCTGATGCAGCGGCCTGGCAGCACCACCGTGAAGGCACTGGGCGGGCTGCACACCATGTGCGGCTGGCCCCACCCCATCATCACCGATTCGGGGGGCTTCCAGGCCTACTCGCTCATTCGAGAGAACCCTAAGAACGGCACCATTACCGACAAGGGCCTGATGTTCCGTCCGCAAAACGGCAAAGACAAAGTGATTTTGACGCCGGAGAAAAGCATCCAGCTACAAATGAGCTATGGGGCCGATGTGCTGGTGTGCCTAGACGACTGCACCAACGCCGAGGATGGCGAAGATGTGCAGCGCGCCAGCGTGCGCCGAACCATTGCGTGGGCCAAACGGTGCAAGGCGGAGTTTGAGAAGACAGAAGACAGACGTCAGACGTCAGACGTCAGACGTCGAGAGCAAGTAACCCGCCCTCTGCTCTTCGGCGTCATTCAGGGCGGCGGCTCGCGGGAACTGCGCAAGGAATGCGCCGAGGCTTTGCTGGAGATTGGCTTTGATGGCTTTGGCTTCGGCGGCTGGCCGTTGGACAGCAAGGGCAACTTGCTGGAAGACATCGTGAGCTACACCCGCGAGTTGGTGCCGCGCGAGATGCCGATGCACGCGCTGGGCATCGGCCACCCAAACAACGTGGTGGCCTGCGTGCGTATGGGCTACGAGATTTTCGACTGCGCCATGCCTACCCGCGATGCCCGACATGGGCGGCTATACGCCTTCCACGATGCGCCTGAGCAACTGAGCTTTGATGATAAGTGGTTCTCGCATGTGTATATCGCCGATGACAAGTTTTTGAAATCCAGCGAACCTGTCTCTGCGTTTTGTGATTGCCCCACCTGCCAGCGCTACTCGCGGGGCTATTTGCACCACCTATATCACATCAAAGATGCCGCCTTTTTGCGCCTGGCCACGCTGCATAACTTGCGCTTTATGGCGCAATTGGTTGCTCGGCTAAGTGGCTAAACCGGCACAAATTGGCTAAAAAGTGAACACCTTTTGAGCTAGACAAGTGAAGCCCAAACCGCGAGAATCCAGGTCAATCGTGAACACCATCAACCCAAACGGCAAAAGCCAGCAACACCCTAGCCCACAAGACATCGTCGCAAAACTCATCGCAGCTTGGAACGATCACGATGCCCGCAAAGTGGCCGCGCTGTATGCCGAGGACTATGAAGGCGCCGACATTGGCCGCAAAGCCCCCGAACATGGCCGCCGCGCCATTATTCGCGCCGTGTTATATGACCTGATGGGCTTCCCCGATCTGCGCCTGGATCTGCTGGACACCATTACCGAGGGCAACCGGATTGTGTTTGTGTGGCGGCTCAATGGCACGCACTTGGGCCGGGTGATGAACATTCCGCCCACAGGCCGCAAGATGAATCTGCTCGGCACGTCTATCTTGACCATCACCCATGGCAAGATCAGCCATTGCCTGCGTGTGTGGGACATGGCGGGCATGTTGCGCTCGATTGGGCTGCTGCCAGACTTGCAAGACGAGGTTGACCCCAACGCCAAGATCGAATCCAGCCTCTCGGAGTGATGCAAACGAACGACAAACCAGGTTTCTTGAAGAAACCTGGTTTGTCGTTCGCGCATGTGCACGAACGTGGTAATCTGTTGGCGTGTCACAACTGCCTCAAATAGAAGTCCTCCACGAAGACGAATATCTCTTCGTCGTCAACAAGCCCGCCGGAATCGCCTCGATCCCCGATGGCTTTCACCCCGATGACCCTGACTTGGTAGCCATACTAGCGCCTGCATTGGGTAAGGCATGGGTAGTGCACCGGCTGGATAAAGACACGAGCGGCGCAATTATTTTTGCTCGTGATGAAAACACGCACCGCGCCCTGAACCAACAGTTTGAGAACCGCGATGTGTCGAAGGCTTACCACGCATTGGTAGTAGGCACGCCCGATTGGGCCGAGCGCACCGCGAACGCACCCTTGCGAGTGAATGGCGACCGGCAGCATCGCACACTGGTGGATCACACCATCGGCAAACCCGCCACAACTCACTTCCATGTGCTGGCAAAATATCGGCGCTATACGCTTTTAGAAGCCAAACCCGAAACAGGCCGCACTCACCAAATCCGCGCACATGCCAAATTTCTGGGCCTGCCCATTGTGTGTGATGGCGTGTATGGCGACCCCAAGCCGCTGGTGCTATCTCAAATTAAGCCAGGCTACCGCAGCAGCGCCCACGAGGAACGCCCGATGATTGAACGGGTGGCACTGCATGCGTTTCAACTGGAAATCACCCATCCCCAAACACAAGAGCGCATGACGTTTGAAGCGCCCTACCCCAAAGATTTACGGGCGACGGTGAAACAGTTGAGTAAGCTAACTTGAGGGATCAAGGGGCTTGCGCGCCACACAAAACAAACATGCGCCTGGGTTTGCATTCGGCTCGTTGTAGATGGGCCTTAGTGCCGCATCCAACAGTCGTAAAAATGGATTGGACTTGGACGGCCACAGCACCCATTGATCAAACAGCTTCTTCGTAATCAAGTTTGGCACGCCCATGTAATGCCCTAACTCTAGGGTGCGCAAGGCCGTGGGCGAGAAGTAGCACCAAATCTTCTCCACCGTAAAACCGTAGCTTTCCAAGCGCGTCGTCCACACTGCTGGGCTATCACAATGATGGTGGCGCGCAATGCGTTGGAAGAAATTGCGGTAGGCCTCGCCGAAGAACTTGGCGCCGAGGAACCAATCGGTGAAGTGATCGGACGGGGAGCAGAACAGAAAGTAGCCGCCGGGTTTTAGCACGCGGTAAGCCTCGCCGATGACGGGGTCGAGATCGGGGATGTGCTCCAGCACCGAGTTGCTCAGAATCGTCTGAAACGAGTTGTCTCTAAACGGCATGCGTGCGCCCTCGGCGATGGCGTTGGCCTTGTAGCCTTGGCGAAACACGCTGCCATACGTGGGCGAGGTAAACGGGTCAATGCCTACATCCAACGGCTGCACAAACGTCTGCCGCGCAAACAAGCCATCGCCCGAACCCAGGTCTAAAACCGGCGCATGAATGGGTAGATCGCGGTAAAAGCGGGATTCGATGGCGCGCAAGATGGCCCGGAAATAGGGCACATCTTTGAGCTGGGTCCACAGGTAATCGTAATCGGCAGGCGGGGCGTAGTCGTTGAATTTCTTGTTTTGCACGAGGGCATTCGGTTGGGTCATATCGAGCCAAGATTGTACGCATGGCTAAGTTTATTCGTTCTCATCTATTGAGTCGCAGTAAAATCCGCGTACATGGTCGAGGCAACACCTGCAAACCAACCCGCTGAATCCACCGCTGAAATCACCGAAGCCAAACCCAACCCAAGAGCCATCAGCCCACCCCGCGCCACTGTGACCAACCCACGCACCTGGTTTCGGCCCGTGGCCTTGCTGGCTATTCTGCTCGTGGCAGCACTGTTTCGCTTTCAGGATTTGAACTGGGACCAGGGCCAGCACTTTCACCCGGATGAGCGATACATGACGAATGTTGCCACTCAGCTTGGCCTGCCTTCCGGCCTAACCGAGTTTTTCGATTCGGGTGAATCTCCTCTAAACCCGTTCAACACCAGAGAAGGCCGAGGCTATGTCTATGGCACCGCCCCCATGTTTGCGACGCGCTTTGCCGCAGAGTTTTTAGACACAGGCTGTGCCCCTAACAAAGCCGCCCTTGCCAGTTTGTTGGGGCGCGTCCTTTTCAGTAAAGATGCAACAGATTGCAGTGTAGGCTTCTTCATTGGTTACGATTCCATTACGTTGACAGGCCGCCTGCTCTCTGGCTTATACGACCTCATCAGCGTCTTCACGTTGTTTTTTATTGGCCGCAAGTTATTTGGCTGGCGCATTGGTTTGCTGGCCGCCGCGTTTAACGCCGCAGCCGTGGTGCCCATTCAGCAAAGCCACTACTTCACCGTAGACAGCATGGCGACGATGTTTGTCACACTGGCGTTGTACTTCTGTGCACGCATTGCCATGATGCAAGTAAAAAATGCGCGTGGTGCAGTGATGCTTTGGGTTAACGCAGCACTGGGTGGGCTGATGAGCGGCTTCGCTGTCGCCTCCAAGATCAGCGCGTGGCCCATCGCCGCCATCGTCATCGCCTGCGTTGTCATCGCATTGGTGCGAGACCGCCGCCAAAATTTCAACACTTCGTTCGATGCGTTGATTGCCGTCATCTTCGTCGGCGTGTTTGCATTTGCGGGCCTGCGCATCGGTCAGCCCTATGGCTTTACGGGTACATCCGAAAGCGAATTTTTGCTGACTGTTGCGAAGTGCGAAGGCTACGAAGGCTTGCTGAAGCGCGCATGCGACATCGGCACAAAGCTGCCAGAGCCGGTGCGGGCCATCGGCATGCCCTCCGGGCGTTGGCTGGATGTGTTGAGCAATGCCAGTTTCATGGCGAGTGGCAAAGTGGATGTACCCTTCGGCCATCAATGGGCCGACCGGCCCGCCATCGTTTTCCCACTTATTAACTTAATTTTCTGGGGCTTGGGCTTGCCGCTGGGCTTGGCTGCCTGCGTTGGTTTCTTTTATTTGCTGCAACGGCTGCTGCGGGGCCGCCGCTGGTGGGCGGCTCTGCCCATCGTGCTGTGGACGGGATCGTACTTCTTGTATCAAAGCACCCAGTGGGTCAAGTCCATTCGCTACCTGTTTCCCATCTACCCCACGCTGTGTTTGTGCGCGGCGGTGTTGTTGGTCGGGGTTTGGCAGAGAACAAGACGACAGACGGCGAACGACAGACGACCGTTTTCTGTCGTCCGTCGCCTGTCGTCTGTCGTCGTTACTCCGCTTATTCTCTTTGGCACGCTCCTCTGGGCCATCGCCTTCAGCGGCATTTACCGCGAGCCGATTACGCGCGTGGTTGCATCAACCTGGATTTACCAGAACGTGCCAACCGCTGCCACGCTGTCTTGGGATGGGGGCAGCGCACAGCTCCCCATCACCGAGCTTGCGCTAACACCGGGCACGCCTGCCAACATCCAGCTTGATTCGCGCTTCTTGCTGCCCATCCAACCCGATGGCAAGCTCGGCACCGAGTGGCCGAGCCTGAAGAACCTCAAGCTCATCTTGAACAAAGTGGAGGGCAGCGGCAACGTGCAACTGACGTTGATGGATGCCGAAGCCAACGCGCCTATCGCCGATGTGCAACACAGCATCACTGCATCCAGCACCACATTCAGTCTTGCATCTGCCAACCTCCAACAAGGCAAGCCCTACTACTTCATCCTGCAACTCACACAAGGTGAGAGCATCTCGGCGCGCACCTCGCGCATCGGCACCGAGACCTGGGACGACGCGTTGCCGTGGGGCGGCATCGCCGAGCGCGGGTTTGGTTCGTTCTATCAAGGCTTGTGGAAACAAGTCAAGAATAAAGATGGGAGCATCACCACAAATTACGAGGGCCAGATTGAGAACTATGCCGAGGACGACCCCAGCAAACTGCCGCTGGTGCTGAATTGGCTGGATAGCGCAGACTACATCTCGATGTCCAGCAACCGCTTGTATGGCAGCATCCCGCGCTTGCCGTGGCGCTTCCCCATGACCACCGAGTATTACCGCGCATTGCTGGGCGGTGAACTGGGTTTCGAGCTGGCCGCCGATTTCAATTCTTTCCCGCGCTTAGGTCCCATCACGTTTAACAGCCAAGAACTGCCGCAAAAACTGGCCCGGCCCGATGGCGCATTGGGTGGCGACCGCCCCGGCCAATTCTTCGTCCCCTACCCCACAGCCGAGGAAGCCTTCTCGGTCTACGACCATCCCCGCGTGTTGATTTTTAAGAAGACGGCCAAATATTCGCATGAGAACGCCGAGCGACTATTGGGCAAGTTTGATCTGACGCGCGTCATCAAAAACAGCCCCTTGCAAAACGCGGATGCGCCGTATGGCTTGATTATGGACAGCCAGACCCGCGAGGCGCAGGCGGCGGGCGGCACGTGGAGCGAGCTGTATCCGCGCAGTTCGCCGCTCAATCAGTCTCAGCCGTTGGCGGTGCTGGCGTGGTTGGCGCTGATGGAAGTTCTGGGGTTGGCTGCGTTTCCGATCATCGCTTTGGCGACACGTACGGCGAAAGGGCCAGGCACCTGGGCAACGTTGGCCGATGGGGGTTACTCGTTTGCGAAAGCATTAGGTTTACTCATTGTTGCTGTCGCGGTGTGGTGGGTCGGCAGCCTGCAATGGCTCAAAGTCACACCCACTTTGTTGTGGGGTGCAGTGGTGCTGCTGATGGCTGTCGGCGCACATCTCTGGTTTCATCAACGCAACGCCATGCTCAGCCTCATCAAAACCCACTGGAAAATAATGCTGGCCAGCGAGCTTGTGTTTTTGGGTGCGCTGGGGCTGTGGCTGTGGGTGCGCGCGGGCAACCCCGATCTCTGGCACCTGAGCATGGGCGGCGAGAAGCCGATGGACTTTGCCTATCTCAACGCTGTCCTCAAATCAGAATATTTCCCGCCGTTCGATCCGTGGTTCGCAGGCGGCTTCCTCAACTATTACTACTTCGGCTGGGTCATTATTGGCTGGCCCATTAAGGCACTGGGCATTGACCCTGCCGTGGCCTACAACATTGCGCTGCCAACGCTATTTGCACTAACAGCTATGGGCGCGTTTGGCTTGGGCGCGACGATGTTTGCCGCCATACGCAAACACGAGCAAGCCATGCGGGGCGCTATTGTTGCAGGCATTGCCGCTGCCATCTTCGTGGTGGGCATTGGCAATGGCGATCAGATCCGCGTGGTAGGCCCAGCCTGGCAGAAGCTGGGCGGCATCGAGCAGGGCGAGCCTGCGGTTAGCGCGTTGGTCAAAGGCTTTGTGAAGTGGGCCGGGGGCGAGGCCCTGCCCATCTACCCCAACTGGCCGTACTGGAATCCCACCCGCCCCACCGAAGACATCCCCGGCAATCCGGTGATGATTGCCGAGTTTCCGCAATTTACGTTTTTGTATGCCGACCTGCACGCCCACATGATGGCGATGCCAATTGCGTTGATGGCGCTGGCGTTTGCGTTGGCCTTTGCGGGTGGTGGGCGCAGTTGGGCGGCGGTAGGGCTGGGTGCGTTGGCGGCAGGCGCGCTGTGGTCCACCAACACCTGGGACTATTACCCGCATCTATTGTTAGGTGTGGCGGGGTTGCTGTTGCCACAGCCTAAGCTAGATGGGTCGCCGTTGCGTCTCTATGATTGGGTCTCAGGCGCAATCAAAATGTTGCCCATGGCGATTGCGTTTTTTGTGCTGACGCGCGCCTTCTTTATTCCGTACTTAATCACCTTTGGCAACGCCTACAACAGTGTAGACCCGTGGACGGCGGAGAAGACGCCGATCAAGACTTACATCACCATATACGGCACGTTTATGCTGCCGCTGTTGGCCTATGCCCTGCTGCAACTTCGTCGAGGGATTAACTGGGCGAAGCCCTTGACCAGCCAACTGCCCGTGTTGGTTTTAGGTGCAGGTGCGTTGGCTACGGCCTTCTTGTTGATTAAGGCCGCGCCGATTTCGATTCTGGCGATGCCCATGATTGCGTTGTGCGTGGCTTGTGCGCTTTTGCCGACAGCTAATAATCAATCTCGCCTGATGTGGCTGGCCTCGGCTGGCGCGTTTGCCCTCACCATTTTTGTAGATTTGTATGCGTTGAAAGGCGACCGCATGAACACCGTGTTCAAGTTCTACATCACGGCTTGGCTATTGCTGGGCGTTACATCGGCCACGGCTTTTATGGCTGTTGTTGCCGAGGTATTTGCAAAGAAGCCTGCACCGCAGCCACAATCTGTGCAACCAACGGAAGATGATGGAGAACGAACCGTTGTCTTGCGCCCCGCACCCGCTGGCAACTTTGGCTTGGGCAAAGCTGCGTTTGCCGCTGGTATGGCGTTGGCGTTGTTCCTGGCCGCGTTGTATCCCGCGTTCGCCATCCCTGCCAAAATGCGCGACCGCTATGTGCCTACGCTGCCCAAAGGCCTGGATGGCATGGCCTATATGCAAGCGGCGCGTTATGCCGATGCGTTTGAGGGCCGCGAAAAGACCTGGGAACTCAAATGGGATTACGAGGCGATTCGCTGGATGCAAGACAACGTGAAAGGCTCGCCGACGATTATTGAGGAAGGCAGCGCACGTGGGGCACAGTACCGTTGGTCGGGCCGGTTTGCTATTTACACGGGCTTGCCCGCTGTTTTGGGTTGGCAATACCACCAACGTCAACAGCGGGCGGCGCTGGATGACCGCGTTGTCTATGACCGCGACCAAGATGTAGCCGACTTTTACCGCACCCCCGACCCGGAACAAGCCTTGTTGCTGCTGCGTCGTTACAACGTGAAATACATCATCCTCGGCGATATGGAAAACATTTACCACTCCCCTGCCGGCCTGCCCAAGTTCGAGCAACTGCTGGGCAATGGTGCATTGCGCGTGGCGTATCAGAACGAAGGCACAACGATTTATGAGGTGAATGGGAATTAGTGACTAGGGATTAGTGACTAGCGACTGACCGCTCACTAATCCCCATTCACCAATCCCTCTTCATGCTCAACGTACTCCTTTGGTATCTCTGGACGCAGGCCTTTGCATTGGGTGGCTCGTGGGTAGCTAAACGCTGGGTGGGCAATTTGCCCGATTGTGGCTATGGCGTGGGCAAGGCACTGGGCCTACTGCTGGGTGGCTATTTCTATTGGATTTTGGTGACACTTGGCTTGGCGCAAAATAACAGCGGCGCAGTGTTGATGGCGTTGGGGATGTTATGGGCTATTGGCTATTGGCTAAGGCGAACCAACAGCCAACAGCCAATGGCCAATAGCCAATCCAGAAGAATCGCTATCGTTATTACCGAACTCATCTTTGCGCTTGGGTTTGTGTTGTGTGCGGTGTACCGCGCTTATAACCCCGACATTATTAGCGCGGGCGGCGAGAAATATATGGAGAGCATGATGCTGAATGCCATCGTGCGCAGCAGCCACTTCCCTCCTAACGATGCTTGGTTGTCGGGCTTCTCTATCAGCTATTACTACTTTGGCTATGTCATCTTGGCTATGCTCACCAAGATTAGCGGCATTGCGCCGAGCATTACGTTTAACCTGGGTGGCGCCACCATTTTTGCTTTGGCAATGACCAGCGCATTTTGCGTTGGGTTTAACTTGTGGGACTTGCACGAAAGGCAAAAGATAGAAGGCAAAGGCAAGAGCAGTGTGCGTCCGCTTTTGGCGGGTTTGCTCACAGCCATCATGTTGGGTGCAATGGGCAACATGGGCGGGCTGATGGGTGTGTTGCGGTGCGGCAATGTGCTGCCTGCCTCGGTGTGGCAATGGCTGGATGTCCGCGACATCGCCAATCAACAAACCGAGTGCACAGGGCTGCGGCCCAGCGGCCATTTTTACTCGTGGTGGTGGGATTGGTCGCGCGTGGTGAAAGACTACGCGCCGGATGGCAGTGTGCAAGAGGTGATTACCGAGACACCTGCGTTCAGCTACATCTTGGGCGATAACCATCCGCACACGCTGGCACTGCCTTTTGTGTTAATCGCGGTGGCGTTTGCGATGAATGCAGCAAGTCAAATCCAGGGCAAGTTAGGATTCCAAAAGTTCGGCAAGCCACTCGCATTTCTTGTTGGCGCAATTGTTGTGGGCGGGCTTTCGTTTCTAAACACATGGGACTTTCCCGTCTATGGTGTCATTGCCGTAGGTGGTGTGTTGCTGGGGAGCAGGGTGCGTGGTGAATCTTTGTTACCGGCTTTTGCATACGGACTTGTGATGCTTTTGATGGGCTACTTGTTGTATCTACCCTTCTATGCCACGTTTTCATCTCAGGCGCGGGGCATTGGTGTAAATCTATTCAGTGGAACATCGTTTGCGCAATTCCTTTTGATGTTTCCGGTGTTTATTACTACCTTTGCTACCTTTGTTTTTAGTGAAGTGATTCAAATAAAAATGCCTATGCGAATCATGCTAATGCGAACGGCAGGACTTGTGATTGGGATTACTTTTGCCGCACTTTTGGCCATTGTTATCTTCGGCCTAATCTCACCCCAAAACCGCGCATTGGCAACCGAGCTACAAGCCACTGGCACTGTGATGGGCGTCTCGCGCGAGACAGTGAACGCGCGACTGCTAGATCGCGTGCAATCCCCCTGGACGGCGCTATTTCTCACCCTGGGTATTGCCACTTGCGCCACGCTATTCTTTACACATCTAAGCCCTTCATCTCCTCATCCCTCCATCTCCTCATCTCCCCACTCATCTGCCCGCCTCATCGTCCTTGCGCTCTTCGTCTTCGGTGCAGCCCTCACCTTGGTGCCCGAATTCATCTTTTTGCAAGATTTATTTGGCACAAGGATGAACACTGTGTTCAAGTTTTATTACCAAGCCTGGACGCTCTGGTCGGTCGCCAGCGCCTTCGCCGTCATCAGCCTGCTCGCCACACCCAAATTGTGGGCGCGAGTGATGGGCGGCATCATCTTGTTACTCGTCGCCGCAGGCACGTTGTACCCGGCTCTGGCAGCCTTTAGCAAAACCAACAACTTTTCGGCCCAGCCCACGTTGGATGGCGCGGCCTATATGCAAAGCTACAACCCCGACGACGCCAAAGCCATCGACTGGCTCAACAAAAATGTGAGCGGCGACCCCGTTGTTTTGGAGCGGCCCGACAAAGGCTCGTATGGCTACGAAGGGCGCATCTCGGCATTCACCGGCTTGCCCACCCCGCTGGGTTGGGGCGGCCACCAGAACCAGTGGCGCGGCAATTACGATGAACCGGCCAAGCGCGAACCGCTCATCGCCAGCCTCTACAACACAACCGATGTGTCCGAGGCACGGAACCTGCTCGATCAACTCAACGTCAGCTATGTCGTTGTCGGCGGCAGCGAGCGCGCCGTTTACACGTCCGAAGGCCTAACCAAGTTCGCCGATTTTTGCGGCAAGGCTTTCGCCTCCAGCGAGGGCGAACCCAACACCACGATTTACAAATGTCGGTAGCCGCATTTCACTCACAACCCACCCAACGAACCACAACGCACGCGTTCACCCGCGAACACGCGTTGTGGTTGGGCCTGCTCATCGCCGCCGTGCTCAGTCGCCTGCTGCATTTAGAGGGCGCGCCGCTGAATAACACCGAAGCCGCTGCATCGCTTGGCGCATGGGCATTGGCGCAGGGCAATGTCGCCGCCATCACCAACCCACTTTTTGCCGCCATGCAAGCGTTGCTGTTCACTCTGTTTGGCGCACATGATTGGCTGGCGCGTTTAGGGCCAGCCAGCGCAGGCATTGTGTTTTGTCTCTTGCCCTTCGTGTTACGCGGCCACATGAGCGCAGGCCGTGCGTTGTGGCTCAGCGCTTTTTTGGTGCTGTCACCCACGCTGTGGTTCGTCTCGCGCCAAGCCGAGGGCGCAAGTTTGGCCTGGGCGTTGGCGCTCTCGTGCTTCTGCGCATGGAAGGCCAACAACCCAATCTTAAGCGGCGCATTGATGGGGCTGTTATTGGCCTGCGGGCAAGATGCGCCCACGCCATTGCTGGTCGTCATCGCTGCGCGGCTGGCCGACCGCATGGTGGCGCTGGATGGGCGGCGCTTTGGCCTGGCGCTTGCCATTGCGTTGGTGTTGGGCAGCACCGGTTTGCTCTTTCGCCCCGCCGGTTTGGGCGATGTATTTAACGGCTTGGCTGCGTGGTGGGGCCAACTGATCACACCAGGGCCTTTTGTAGTTGGGCGTTTATTGATGGGGTTTGCGGTGTATGAGCCGTTGATTTATGTAACGGCACTGGTTGGGTTTGTGTTGATTTGTAGAGACGCGCTGCTTCGGCTTCCGAGCCGCCGCGTCTCTACACATGCACTATTACGCAACGAGGCGGTTTCATTTGCACGCATTCTCGTTGGGCT
>JAYTNY010000002.1:0-6135 GCA_043748055.1 Roseobacter sp. | reverse complement strand
AGCCCAACGGCGTATTGTTGATTGAAGCAGGCAAGGAAGCCGAGTTCCTCACGCCGATGGCGGTGGGCGAACTGTGGGGCGTGGGCAAGGCCACTGTGCCGAGGTTGGAGATGATGGACATCAAAACGATTGGCGATTTGCAAGTTGCGAACCCCATCAATTTGCAACGCGTGTTTGGCAACCAGACCCAGCAGATGATTGAGCGTGCGTGCGGCATTGATAACTCGATTGTCGAGGTAGACCGTGAGACCAAATCCATCAGCGAGGAGCGCACGTTTAACCGCGACATCAGCGACAAAGAAGCGCTGCGCAAGATGCTGTTGCAACTGAGCGACCAGGTGGCCGCGCGCCTGCGCAAGCATGGGTTCTTTGCCAAAACCATTCACCTCAAACTGCGCTGGCACGACTTTAAGACCGTGACCCGCCAGACCACGCTGGGCCAACCAACGCAGCTAGGCGAAGACATTTTTGCCGCCGTTGAGCCGCTGTGGCTGGCGACTTGGAAGCGCGGCGAACGTGTGCGCCTGCTGGGCGTGGGCGTGAGTACGCTGAGCGAGGGCTTGCAGCTTTCGCTGTTCGACCACGAGCAGGAGCAGAAGATTGCCCTGGCAAAGACGCTGGATCAATTGCGTGAGCAGTATGGCAACAAAATTGTGACGCGGGCCAGCTTGCGCAAAGGGCGAACCCCGCCAACCCCCGACTCCTGAAAGGGGAGTCGGGGGGACGGGGGTGGTTTAGAGCGGTTCAGCCCGAATCGTAATCGTCGTCTTCTTGTCGTCGATCTTCACGCCTTGCACCACTATAGCTGCGCCACCCGGCAAGTTTTGCATGACTAGGCTAAACACAGCATCGCTTTCAACTGTCAGTTGTTTATTCTCTTTCAAACCCTGCGTAGAAAGCCCTTCTCGGTAAAACGCAAGTGCATCTTTAACCGAAAGACCGCTTTCCAGGATAACTGTGCCGCCGGTGCTTGTGATCACTTTGGCATCGTCGGGTAGCGGGTATTCGACATGTGTGGTGGCTCCAGTGATTTTGGGCGTGGCTTCTGAGGTTGCCACCGCGTTATCCATGTCACCTGCGAAGCTGGGGGCTTGCAAAGGCACGGGGTCTTTAGGCGCTTCAAATACAAAGCTTTTGCTAAAGTCGCTCAGCCGGATGTTCATGGTAATCAGGCCGCGCTTCGTCGGGTCATTCTTCAGCTTGCCACCAGTGGATATGCTCACCTCATGCACATAGCCATCGGCACAAACGGCTATGCGGGATGCGGCGGTGTCAATGTCGCTAATGGGTTCGGCAAACACGCCTTTGCGCTTCAGCAGCGCTTCTGGGTTGGCTGCGTAAACCTGGCACGATTGCCCATCTATTTCTTCGGTGTTGGCCAACGTGTAATCCTTTACTTCACCGCGTTCTATCGCTCCACCCTTAAGCAAGTCCATGGCTTGCACAGAGAGCTTAATTGTCTTGGCTCGATCCGCTGGCACCACGTACCACTTGTCCTCTGGCGCGCCCAACCAAGCGGCTGGGCCTTTGATGTAGATTGTGCCGTCCAACGTCAAATACACCACGCTGGAATCGACCTTCATCACCTTAAAAGATAGTCCACCAGCTTCAGTAGATGAATTTGCGCCATCAAACTTCGAGGTCTGAACCAGCAGCACCACCTCCTCCTCGTTGTTTGTAGGCGCTACACCCGGAAAGACCTCGCCTTTGCCCGTAATCATTATTTTCGAGGCATAGCTCTTGGCTTCGCGCGTTTTGGACAGGGCCTCGGTCAACACCTGCGTCACATCGCTGTTGCTGGCTGCTGCCGGTTTGGGCGCGGGTGTGGCGGTTGAGGGGATGGGAATTGCGGTGGGTGGCGGCATAGCGGGCGCAGCAGTTGGCGCTTTGGAAGCGCTGCCGCAAGCGCTCATCAAAACCGACGCAATGAGTGCGAGTGCAAGTGTTTTTTGTTTCATTCAATCCTCCAGAAAAACTTTTTGAGCCGCTTAAGGATACATGCTTGCGTTTGCTGTGCGCCGATTTTCTCGCTTGAGGTTTAATCGCTTGCAACTATGAGCTTTAACTATCGTTCGATGTTCGACTTGAATAACCGGGTGGCCCTGGTGGTAGGCGCGGGCAGCGGCATTGGCGCGGCGGTGGCCCAGGGATTAGGCGCGTTTGGTGCCCATGTGTTGTGTGCCGATGTAGACCTCGCCAAAGCCGAGGCCACTGCGGGCCTCATCAAAACCGCAGGCGGCCAGGCCAGTGCGTTAACCCTGGATATGCGCAGTGGTGCTGCGATTGCAGATGCGTTGAAAGATGCACCGTCGATAGACATTCTGGTGAGCACGCCCAGCATTAACGTGCGCAAGCCGATGTTGCAGATTAGCGATGATGAGTTTGACCGCGTGATGAACCTGAACCTGCGTGGCACGTTTATGCTGATGCGACATGTGGCGCGTGGCATGGCCGAGCGCAATCGCGGCAGCATTATTGTGTTCAGCAGCATCCGGGCCGAGGTGGTGGAGCCGGGCCAGAGCATTTACGCCGCCACCAAAGCGGGCGTGCGCCAAATGTGCCGTGCGCTGGCCTCGGAGCTGGCGGGGAATAACGTGCGCGTCAATTTAATCGCCCCCGGCGTGGTCGAGACGCCGCTGACCCAACCCATCACCCAAAACAAAGCCTGGTACGAAGCCTATGCCAACAAAAGCGCCTTCAAGCGTTGGGCACAACCCAGCGAGATGGTGGGCGCGGTGGTGTATCTGGCGTCCGACGCAAGCAGCTATGTGACCGGCAGCGTGATGCACGTGGATGGCGGTTGGACAGCGATGGATGGGCGGTTTACGCCGCCGTTGTAAACCGGAACCCCCTATGACTTTTACAGTTCAACGAATGCGCGCCGCCGACGTATCTGCCTTAATGGATGCCTTTGTAGTCGCGTGGCACAAACCCCTCGATCAATACCCGCGCTATTGGGCCGAGAACGAAAGCGGCACACGCATCACGCTGATTGCGTGGGTGGATGCGCAAATTGCTGGGCAATCTGCGAGCCAACTGGCGGGCTACGGCAATTTGCTGTGGCGCTCGGATTACGCGCCGTTTATCGAGGCCGATATTCCAGAGATCAATGACCTCAACACGCTAGAGCCTTTTCGCGGGCGCGGCATTGCCTCGGCCATCATTCGTGAATGCGAGCGCATTGCCGCCGAGCACGGTAAACCCATCATGGGCATTGGCGTGGGCAAAACGCCGGACTATGGCAATGCGCAACGGCTGTACCCCAAGCTGGGCTATGAGTACGATGGGCGCGGCGTGCTGGAAACGCAGTGGGGTGGGGTGGAATATTTAACGAAGAGGATTGTGTGATGGTGACACCCGAAGAACAACGCGTGCTTGATTTGATTGACGACGACGAATTGATTCGCTGGGTGCAAGACCTCACGCGCATCCCATCAGTATGGAAGCCGGAGACGGGCGAGGGCGAAGAAGCCGCCGCCCGTTGGGTGGAAGCACGCTGCCACGAGATGGGCCTTGAGACGAACTTCGAGTTTGTGGCCCCGGGCAGGCCGAATGTGATTGCGCGTCTCCCCTCTTCTGCAAGGGGAGGGGCCTCCGATGACATAGGTCATCGGCGGGGAGGGGTTCTGATGTTCGAAGGCCACACCGACGTGGTGACCGAAGGCGACCCGACGAAGTGGACTGACCCGCCCTTCAGCGCGACGATACGCAACGGCAAGATTTTTGGGCGCGGGGCAAACGATATGAAGGCGGGTGTGTGCTGCGCACTGATGGCGACACGTGCCATTGCGCAAAGCGACGTGAAGCTGAACGGCGATATTTTGCTGGGCATTGTGTGCGACGAAGAAGGGCAGATGATTGGCATCAAGCATTTTGTGGAGCGCGGTTGGGCGGATGGCGTGACGGCCTGCATTGTGTGCGAGCCGGAAGAAAATCATCTCTGCATTTCGCAGAAGGGCGTGATGTGGGTTCGCGCCGTGATTCGCGGGGTGATGAGCCACGGCGCGATGCCGTTGACCGGCGTAAACAGCGTGTACCCGATGGCGCGCTTTTTGGATTCGGTGCATGCGCTGGAAGAACGCCTGATTGTGCAACATGGCCGCGATGAATTTCTCGGCCAGCCCAGCATTACGCCGACGATTGTGCAAAGCCCGCCGCGTGGCGCAGGTGAGCCACAAAAGAATGTGATGCCGGAGGCGACTGAAACGATCCTCGACATTCGCCTCATTCCCGGCCAAGACCCCGATGCGATTGCGAACGCCATCGACAAGATGCTGCAAGCCGCCTGTGCCGTAGACCCACGTTTGCATTACGAGATGGAGGTGCTAGAGGTGCGTCACCCCACCCAAACCGACCGCGATCACCCAATCGTGCAAGCGTTGGCTTCCGCTTACTCATCATTAACCCATAACCAACGACCCATTTACGGTGGTGTGCCCGGCAGCACCGATGGCACGATCTTGAATGCACGCAAAGGCATCCCGATTGTGACGTGCGGGCCGGGCGATATTTACATCCCACATCACGTAGACGAGTGGGTGAGCGTAGACGAGATTAAGCAGGCGGTGCGGATGTATGTGTTGGCTACGATGCGGTATTTGGGAACTGTTGCCACATAAACAATCCAACTATCAATCAGTCTGTGCAGTACTCAGCCTCCCACTCTTTTAGAAACTTGAGCTGCGAAGAAAAGTAGCCATCGTTCATCCAACCGAATCCCCAATCTTGTCCGTTGCCCGTGTGCAATCCCAGTAACCAAATATGTCGAATCCCGATGAATAGTGGAATGGCACGGAGATCGGCATCGGCAAGGTGGCGCTCTTCAGTGTATCCCTGAAGAAATGATTCCCAACGCTCCTTCTCTTTGCCTCTCAGCCGCGCACTCCAGCGGAACACTGCGATGTCATATGCACGCCAACCCAATCCGCAACAGTCGAAGTCAAAAAATGTCACAACACCGCTTTCGGAAATGTGCGCGTTCCCGCCGTGAAAATCGCCGTGGCAAACACCCATCTCAAGCTCGTCTGGCGGCAACATGCTTAAGCGGTGTCGAATTTTGTTCACCAGGGCCTGAAGATAGGCCCAGTCTTCTGGCCGATGCTGAAGCAGTGGGCCTATGGTTGTCATGGGTGCATCAATCAGATATTCCGAGTCGAGCGAAGGCCGTGAATACGGGCTTCGAAAGTCTTGCGCAGCATTGTGAAATTGTGCCGTCGCCTTCCCATACGCCAACGCCTGAGCTTCAAGCGTTTCTTCGTACGATGGCTCTTTGCCACTTGCGTACGTGAAGAGAACGACATGCCTTTTGCCTTCAGGTGCATCTACTGTTTGGACAAATGTGCCGTCTCTTTGTGGCACAGGGCTGGAACAAGCGACGCCTTTCGCTGACACATGATTCAGCAGATCTAGCTCGAACGCAATGTCATCCAGGCTTCTCCAGTTTGTGCGATACACCCGAAGGACATACTGTTCGCCCTTTGAGGTTGTCACCTCGTAAGTGTCGTTGAGGCCACGACTCAAGAGCCTGCAAGCGCCAAAATCGGCAGTATCGTATGCAGACAATACATTCATCATCAGTGCCTTTGCAGATAGTATTGAATGCGTAACTGGAAATAGAGTGCTCATGTGCGTTCCTCCTCGGATAATACTGAAACTCAATACGAAATGTCCAACATCCAGTGATCAATCAACTGCCGCGCAATACTCAGCGGCGGCGGAATAACTGGCGTGCCATTGCGAATATCGCTCTTGCTGTACCAGCGCGCATCATCCAACTCGTCTGCGTCAATCTTGATCTCGCCGCACACATAGCGCGCGTAGAAGCCGCACATGATTTGATGCGGGAAGGGCCAGGGCTGGCTGCGCCAATAGCGAATATCGGTCACTTGTACACCGGTCTCTTCCAAAATCTCGCGCACTACATTTTCTTCCAGGCTTTCGCCTGGTTCTACAAAGCCAGCCACCAAGCCATAGCGCGGGCCCCAGCCCTCTTTGTGCGTCATCAAAATTCTGTCGCCATCATGTATCAAGGTAATGGTGCAAGGGCTGACCGGCGGATAAACCGTGTAGCCGCAGCTTGGGCAGCGCTTGCCCCACTCGTTGGAGATGGGCCGCAAGGGTGTGCCGCAGGCCATG
>JAYTNY010000001.1:0-13492 GCA_043748055.1 Roseobacter sp. | reverse complement strand
TGTGAGTGAGATGCAGGAAGCCAGCAACACAAACCGTAAGTTTGGCTTCTGGATCTTTCTCAGCTCCGAGTTGCTCATATTTTGTGGCCTCATCTTCTCCTTCGCGCTTGTGCGCCTCACCGCTTTTCAAAAAGGCAAAGAGTTTGTCGAAAGCATTCACTGGCCCGAGTCCTCCACGTTTAGCATCACCCTGGTCAGCATCAACACGTTTTTGCTGTTGTTCAGCAGCGTGGCGGTCGTAGTCGCCATCAACGCCGTGCGCGAAAACAAACCCAGGCTTATGTTGATGTGGCTCTCTGTGACAACATTGTGCGGCATCTTGTTTCTGGGTGGGCAAGCTATCGAATACACCAGCTTGATCCGCGACGAAGGACAGGGTTTGAAGACGATATTCGGCGGCCCATTCTTCACCCTCACAGGTTTCCACGGTTTGCATGTGTTTGTAGGGGTGCTCTGGTGCATCATGGTGCTGTTGCGCGCGCGCAAGACCCCTTACACGGCTATCAATCACACCACTGTCGAAATCTTCGGCCTGTTCTGGCACTTTGTGGATCTGGTCTGGATCATCATCTTTACGGTTGTTTATCTGATTAGCGATAAGGCTTGGTAAAAATAAGAGTAATTAGTAATTGAGTTACTTACCAATTACTAATTACCAATTACTCATCATGGAAAACTCTCACACCCCTCATGTGAAGCACACCAGCCCCTGGTTGGTGTTTGCAGTTTTGGCGATCTTGACCGTTGTCGAAGTCGCCATCTCGCTCATCCCTGGCTGGGTGAAGAACCCGCTGTTGTTGGCAATCTCGTTGGTGAAAGCCAGCTTGGTGGTGCTGTATTACATGCACCTGCGCTACGAGAAGCCGATCTACTTCGTCATCTTCGTCACGCCCACCATCATGGCTGTTCTATTAGCAACTATTTTGCTGAATGGCTAGTGACTAAGACCTGACAGACCTGCATGTAAGCCAACAACCCTTATAAACCGCCGAACCCCTGACCTATAAACAACACAAGGAGACCTTTCGGCAATGCCCAAATACAACTTACGCGGCCTGCTGGATGTGCCCGCGCTACAACAAAAAACCCAAAGTGGCGAGATCGACACCGTGATCGTAGCGATGCCGGATATGTATGGCCGCCTGATTGGCAAGCGCGTGCCCGCCACATTTTTCGTGGATGAAGTTTTAGAGCATGGCATGCACGCCTGCGATTATTTGCTGACCAGCGACATGGAGATGGACCCCATTCCCGGCTACCAACTCTCCAGTTGGGGCAGCGGCTATGGCGACTTTCGCTGCATCCCGGACATGGGCACATTGCGTGTAGCGGCCTGGCTAGACCGCACCGCGCTGGTGATGTGCGACACGTTGAATGAAGAGGTGGACGAACGCGTCAGTGTCTCGCCGCGCAGTGTGTTGCGCCAGCAAATAGAGCGCGCCGCCCAACACGGCTACACCGGCATGGGCGCAGCCGAGGTCGAGTTCTACATCTTCAAAGACACGTATGAGGGCGCGCACCAAAAAGCGTATGCCAACCTGGAGCCGCACGGCTACTACATCGAGGACTATCACCTGTTTCAAGGCACGCGCGAGGAATATCTCGTCGGTGCCATGCGCCGCCATCTCGAAAATTCCGGCATCCCGGTGGAAAGCACCAAAGGCGAGTGGGGCCCCGGCCAGCACGAGCTAAATGTGCGCTTCACCAATTTGCTGGAGATGTCGGACTGGACAGCGATTTACAAACACGCCGCCAAAGAGATTGCCTGGCAAAACAAATGCGCTGTCACCTTTATGAGCAAGTGGGATGAGAAATATGCCGGTTCATCGCAGCATGTTCACCTCAGTTTGTGGAACGGCGACACGCCATTGTTTGCGGGTGATACGGCGTATGGCCCGGTGCATGGCTCGGATACGTTTCGCTGGTTTTTAGGTGGATGGATCAAGCACGTGCGCGAGATCAGCGCGTTCTATGCGCCGTATCCCACCTCATGGAAGCGCTATCAAGCGGCGTCGTTTGCACCTACGCGGGTCGCCATCAGCTACGACAACCGCACCACCGGCTTTCGCATCGTGGGGCATGGCAAGAGTTTGCGCATCGAGTGCCGCATGCCTGGCTCGGATGCCAACCCGTATTTGGTGTTCGCCGCATCGCTGGCGGCGGGGCTGGATGGGGTGCTAAACCGCATCGAGCCGCCCGCGATCTTTGAGGGCGATGCGTACGCCGCCAGCCAGTTGCTGCGCCTGCCCTATTCGCTGCCCGAAGCCACCGCTGAGCTAGAACGTAGCACCTGGGCCCGCGAGGCGCTGGGCAACGATGTGGTGGATCACTACCTGCACTTCTTCAAAACCGAGCAGCGCAAGTTTGACGAAGTGGTGACGACGTGGGAGCGGGCGCGCTATTTTGAACGGACGTGATCCCTTCATTCGAGAGCATCCTGAGCGCAGCGTGCTTGGATTCAGTGATGCGCTCTCGAAATAAACTGCGCGCGCAGTCGAAGGGGCGGGTTAGAACTTCGGCAGAAAAAATGGGGTTGAGCTTCTCAGTCGCAGTTCTACCGTGAGCGCGCCCTTCGACTTTGGCGGCCAGCTGGTCAATAACTTCGGCATAGGCAGTGAGGCCGCCTGCGCTCAGGGTGCTTTTTGAGCGTGTTTGGTTTTTATTTGCACGCCACCGTCTCCATGTCTTTCACGCATATTTTTTCAGAAGACCCCGTCGTATCGCCCACCACCAACGCCGTGATGCTTTGGCCCTGGCTCACAAATGCCGAGAGCGTGATCTGCCGCTCTGCGCCGTTGGGCAGCGCGGGCGGGGTAGGCCCTTCGGCTTTGAAGTAGCACACCTGCTGCACGCGGGCATCGCCTACAAAGGCGGCTACGCCCCAATCATTCGCGGCTAAATCGCGCCCGGTGCTTTGGGTGATGCGCAGCGTGAAGGTGAATTTGCGCACCGTGTCGTTGGCATCGAAGTTGCTGCACGCCTGCGTGGGCCGCCCCGATGTTTCGTAGCGGGCCGAGGCCAATGCCAGTTGCCAGGTCGCTACAACTTTTGTAGGCGCTGGGGTGAAAGTTGCCGAAGGCTGAGGGGTTTGCGTGGGTGCAGGCGTGGCGCTGGGCGGTTGGGTGGGTGTTGCTGTTGCCGGTCGCCGGGTGGCGGTGGGCGCTAAGGTTGGCTTCTGTGTGGGCGTGGGCGAGAAGATGGGAATGATCTCTTGCGTGGGCTTGAGTGTTGGCGTAGGAGTAGGCGCGACGATGGTTGGCTGCGTGGCAATAGCGCTGCTGCTTGTGGCGGTGAAGACAACGAACGATGTGGTTAGCGTAACTTCTGATATCGCTGTGGGTTGCATCGTCACCGTTGGCACAGGTGGCGTCTGGGTTGGCTCTGCTGCTTGGTAGACCACTGTAATTTTGGCTGCCTGTTCGCGCTTCTGGTCTGCGGTGGCTTTGGCCTCGGTGGTGGCTTGGCGTGCAAGATTTACGCCTACCAAAATGGCTGCACCCAGCACAATGACCGCAAACCCCACCAACAGCCCAACGGTGTACCCCGAAGGCTGCCGGGAGTTTTTTGTACTCACGCGTGGGTTGGCTTGGGTTAACGGGCGCGGTGGCTTTAGCGGTTCGGTGCGGGGTTTGCTGATGGGTGGTGTGGGTGCCACCGGCGGCGTAACCGCCACGGGTTCAGGTGTGATAGTTGCGGGCTGCTGCGCGCGGGCAGCCTCATCAACCTGTGCCAACAAGGGCCGCGAAAATATTTTCACTGAGGCCTTAACCCGCAGCACATTTTGTGCCGTCAATGTCTCGCCACAGATGGGGCATTCGGCGTCAATGTTTTGCACGCGTGCTTTGCAGAATGGGCAACGCATTACCATCTCGTCGTCATTTTTGTGGGAGGTAAATTCAGACATGGTTTTAGCGCCCTCCTGCGATCAGCGTCATCTGTACATAGCGGTCTTCGGTCTGTTTCACGATATCGGCAATTTCCCAGTGTTCTTTGGGTGGCATCACGCCTTCCACCACCAGCCGTGCCGGATCAATGTTTTGCGAGATCAAATAATCGGCAATGGCTTTGGCGCGCGCGGTTGCAATGTCTTTTACCTGCTGCGATGTGTAAGCCCCTTTGGGCCCGGGCCATGCCGCAGACCCCCTCACCAACAACGAGAGGCCTGCACGCTGTTGCAATGTGGGCACCACGCACAAATCCAATACCCGCCGAGATTCCTGCGTCAGTGCCGCGCTATCGGGCAAGAACGTAAATTTGCGGCAGGGCAGCACGGCCAACGTGGCGGCGTCATCTGTTTTTACGTTGGGCTTGGTTGCTGGCGCTGCAATTTGCGTGGGCGTGAGTTGAACACTGGCGCTGAGCGGTTGTGTATTCGTTGCACCTGCTAAAGAGAAACTATCGTTGACGGGTTTGCTTGCGGTTTTCAATTCGGCTTTATTGGCCGCCCGCAACACAAACTGCGGGTCTACCAAAGACTCTACGCTGTCGGTCGGCACATCCGTTACCTCAGCCCACACCTTGCGCGAGACGTTCAGCTGGTTGATGACCGGTGCAAGATTAGTCATCACAGCCAGGTTGTCGGCTAAATCGGCTTGGGCGATGAGCTTGAGTTGATCTCGAAAATCATTTGTAGCGTTGGCTGCGCTGATGGCGCTCCAATCGTTGCCGCCCCAGGCTGCAATTTGAGATGAAGCGAGATCGAAGTTCTCGGTCTGCGCCTTCAATGTATCGAACCAGGCATCATGAAAAGCCTGCACCACAGCGGGGCGTTGCGCAATGGATTTGCGCGACACCATGATCGTATCTACGATGACGCGTAACTGTTCGGAAGTGAGTAGTGGCGCACCTTTGCTTTGGGCGGCTTCGGAGAGCTGCGGCTCCCACGCGCTCACGGCATCGGCTTTGCCAGCGTTAAAAAGCTGCATCACTTCGTCAATCGAATCGGCGGGAACCAACGTAACGTCCGTTGTAGCAAGTTGCGCCACGCCCAGCACATAGCGCATAAAAAATTCGGATGAGCTGCCTTTGATATAGGCGATGCGCTTGCCCTTTAGCTCATACATGCTGCCCACGTTGCGCGCCCACAGGCCATCGCCACCGGCGCTCTCGTCCACTATCGCCGTAATTACGCCCTGGCTGGCAGAGGCCACCGTGTCTACGGTGTCTAGTTGGCAATCGGCTGTGCCGCTGGTCAGCAATTCGCTGCTGTCTTGCTCACTGAGTTGGTACGTCTCGTTCAACTCAAACGGAATAATGCCGAGATGAAAGCCGTGCGCCACATCTTTGCCAGACACCTGCATTTGCAAGAGCGTGAGATAAGACGCGAAGGCATCTACGCCGCAGACGAAGGTGGGTTTGCCATCGGTGGGGTTGTAGGTGGGGGCGAAGAGTGGGGCAGCGGTGTTGGCGGTCGCGTTCGGCGCGGGCTTGGGGTTGAAGGGCTTGACACTGACTGATGCGGGTGGGGTTTCGGTGGGCAGCATGGGGGCTTGCATCAACACGCCTTGCGGCTCTTGGGTAGGCGCAAGGGTTGCTGCAACGGTGGGCATGACCGTGATGGCGGACTGCACGGTTGTTGCAGCTGAGTTAGTTGCAGCTGTGTTGCGCAGCGCGAGAGCCAAGCCGATCCCCATCATCACCAATGCCGTGACGAGCACTGAGATGAGCGCAACAGCCCACATGGGCAGTGCGCGGGCGGCTGCACTGGGCTTGGCCGCTTTCCACGGCGGCAATGACGATTTCTGCGACGACTTCTGCGAAGGTATTCCTTGCTTCATGAATGACGTTCCTCGATGAAATACAGTGAAAATACAGCGACTGCATGCGAGCTGAACTGAGATGAATTGCGACTACGCAGTTTTACAACGGTCAGCAGGCGTTATTGTGTTGGTCGGCATTATGCGGCAGGGCAGCAATATTCTTGCTTACTTTTCAACCATATTTCAGTGAGAATACGTCTAAAGACTGATGTGTTGCGGACATGCCGCGACTGAACTTTATGACCCATGTAATCCTGTCCCACTTTCAAACCAAGCCCATGTTGGCAGCCATGGCGCGTGGCGAACGCGCGGTGCACACCTCGTTGGATTTGGGGCTGACAACGGTTGAGATTGCGCTGACCGAGCAAGAGGCCGTGCTGCCCACAGGCCCCATCCACAAAGAAACGTTGCAAGAGATTGACGAGGCCGAGGTGAATTGCTTTGTTGTGGAAGGCGGCGCAATCAAGAAGATTCAGGCCTACTCAACCGAGATGGCGCGGCATTACAGCCTGATGCCCACTGAGAGCGCGCCGACCATGCTGATCTCGGGTCTGCCGATGCACCGCATTAAGAACACCAACCCGCACAAAGACACGTTAGCCAAGATTCGTGCCACCGCCCCACGCGGGCGAGTGTTGGACACGGCTACAGGCCTGGGCTACACCGCCATCGAAGCAGCCAAGACCGCCAGCAGCGTGGTGACGATTGAGCTAGACCCAGTGGCGCAGCAGATTTGCCGAATGAACCCGTGGTCGCGTGAACTATTTGACAACCCGAAGATTGAGCAAAAGATGGGCGACAGTTTTGACGTGATCGAGACGTTGGAAAGCGAATCGTTCTTGCGCATTATTCACGACCCACCCATGTTTGGTTTGGCTGGGCATCTGTATTCCGGCGAGTTTTATGAGCAGATGTTCCGCGTGCTCAAGCCGGGTGGGCGTGCCTTTCATTACATCGGCGACCCAGAGAGCAAGAGCGGCAGCCGCACCACACGCGGCGTGGTGGAGCGTTTGAAGAAAGCGGGCTTTGCGCGAGTAGAAAGCGCGGCGGGGGCGTTTGGGGTGGTGGCGTTTAAGCAGAGCTAGCAAGGCGTAACCCGATACACGCATCGCCGCGCCCCAGCGATGATGTGCTCGGTGCGTTCGATCTTGGCTGCATCACCCAGTGCCGCCTGGAATGCATCTAGTTCACGGCGGCACAAGCCCTCACAAACTTTGGCGGCGGCGCAGATGGGGCAATGATTTTCGATCAACAACAACGCGCCGTTCACATCCGGCTTTACATCCGCCATGTAGCCTTCGGCGGTGCGCAAGCGGGCCAGCGTTTTTAGCTTTTGCTTCAGCGTTGTGGCCTTGCTGGTTTCGGCGCGATAACGCGCAATCTGTTCCTCGGTGCGCACGTCCAGCAACTTATCCAACCCAACTGGGCCGAAGGCTTTGGTCATTGCGTGAATCAGCTCGACGGATAGCTCGGCGTAGCTTTCGGGGAAGTGGCGCTGGGCGGCATCGGTGAGGTGCCACAGCTTGGCCGGGCGGCCCAGCGGGCGGGCCTCTTCGCTAAAGCTCACCACGCCCTGCGCTTGCAGATCATAGAGATGTTGCCGCACCGCCATCGCGCTCACTTGCAATTGCTCGGCCAGTTGCGCCGAGTCGGTTGGGCCATCCATTTTGAGCAAATTCAAAATGGCGTGCCGCGTTCGAGTAGAAGCAGGTGACTTTGTTTTGACCATGCCTGAGATTATAAAGAAAAGTATTGACAAATGATAGGTGCAGGAGTATCGTCTTTTGTAAAGACAAATCTTTATTTAAGTGTGACAGGAGGATAGCCAAATGACATCTTCGCATTGGGTATTTGCTGCTGGGTTAAACGAGGTGCGCGAGCGCGGCTGCGCAACCGCCCATACTGAGAGCCACACGCTGGCGCTGTTTGCATATGGCGAGCGCATCTATGCCGTAGATAACCGCTGCCCGCACATGGGCTTCCCGCTCAAAGACGGCAGCGTCAAAGATGGCATCCTGACATGCCATTGGCACCATGCCCGTTTTGATTTAGCCAGCGGCGGCACATTTGATTTGTGGGCCGACGATGTGCGCGCCTTTGACATAGAGATTCGTGGCGATGAGATTTGGGTGGACACGGCTTTGCACAACCATGCCGACGCACACCTGCACCAACGTCTGCGCGATGGCTTAGAGCGCAACATCCCGCTCGTCATCGCTAAAGCCGTGATTGGGATGATGCACCAACGCCCGGACGACCCAGCCCAGGCCTATCGCATCGGCCTGGATTTTGGCACGCGTTACCGCCAAAGTGGCTGGGGGCAGGGCCTCACCATGCTGACCTGCATGATGAACCTGCTGCCGCACTTAAATGCAGAAGACCGCCCGCGTGCGATGTATCACGGCCTCAGTGCCGTCGCACGCGACACCGAGAACATGGCCCCGCGCTTCGTCGTTCAGCCGTTGCCCAATGCCACAACCGATGTGCCGACGCTGAAGCGCTGGCTGCGCCCGTTCATCGAGGTGCGCGATAGCGAAGGCGCGGAGCGCTGTCTGGTTTCGGCGGTGCGTGCAGGCGCAAGCCAACGTGATCTGGCCGATATGCTCTTCGCCGCTGTTACCGATCACCGCTACATCAATGTGGGCCACCCACTAGATTTCACCAACAAAGCATTTGAAGCGCTGGATCGGGTAGGGTGGGAGCCAGCGTTGGCCGAGCAAGTGCTGGCGAGTTTGTTGCCGGGTTATGCCAATGCCAGCCGCATGGAAGAATCCAACGCGTGGCGCAACCCCATTGATTTGATCGCCATTCTTGATGACGCCTTCAGCCAACTGAGCAACACTTCTGCAAAGACGCGCACGCAGTTGGATGAGCCTGCGCGACAAGCCCTAACAGACACACTGCTGGGCGATGCGCCGCAGGCTAGCGTAGACGCGTTGCTGGCGGCGTTGCGCGCGGGCGTAAGTGAGGTGGAATTGGCAGGTGGGGTGGCCTATGCTGCCGCAGTGCGCATTGCGCGCTTTCACACCAGCAACGAATTTGGGGATTGGGATACCGCGTTGCATACTTTTACCTTTGCCAATGCCGTGCATCAGGGCTTGCGCCGTTTGCATGGCGATGCTGATTTCAGCATAGGCCACACCGATTTGCTGCGTGGCGTATTCGATGCCGCCATGAGCCTGTATCTGGATCGCTTCTTGAATGTGCCTGCGGCGCGCATCCCCGTGCCCAATGGCAAGCTGCCGGACGCGCTGGACAAACTGCCTACGCTGTTCGACAAGCAACAGCAAGTGGACGCCGCCGCAGAAGCCATTGCCGGGCAGTTGCAGAACGCCGCAAACGCCCCTGCGGTGATTGCCATGTTGGGCAAGCTGCTGCTGCGCGAAGACCGCGATTTTCACACCATTCAATCGGTCGAGGCCGCTGTGCGCCAGCATGGCCTGTTGATGAGCGACCCAACGGCAGCGGCGCATGTGCTGATTGCGACCTCGCGTTATCTGGCGGCGCACGCGCCCACCATGCGCGCGCAGGGGCAGACGTTTAACATCGCGCAACGCCTGGCGCATGGCGAGAAGTTGTTTGAGGAGTAAGGCGATCAGATGCTCCAAATTTGCCCATAGCCCCCTGTCGATTTAGTCCAACCTCGTTCGTCATTTGTTTAGAAGGATGAATGATCAGCCTTCCTAATTGACCGAATATGACAGAATCCTGGAGGATAAAAACAACGACTATGGCAAATTTCTTGTTGATCTACAGCGGCGGTAGCGGAATGGCCCCAACCCCGACAGAACAAGCAGCCGCATTGCAAGCCTGGGGCGTTTGGTTCACAAAACTCGGCCCAGCCGTGGTGGATGGGGGCAACCCCACCACACCCATGGCGAAGCATGTTTCTGCGGGTGGCAAGGTAGGCGACGGCTCAGTAGGTGCGCTAGTGACGGGCTACTCCATCCTCAAAGCCGACACCATGGCTGCTGCGGTGGAGATGGCGAAAGGATGCCCTGTCTTACAAGGTGGCGGTCAAGTCTCGGTTTACGAAACCGTGCCAGCCATGTAAGCTGAAGTGAGTGTAGTACGTCACCGTTTCGCATGTTGCTCAGCGATACGCGAAACGGTGATTCAAATCATTTGGTCATCGTTGCACTACGTTGCTATGAATAGCCGCACCGTTGGCGTGATGATATTGACAACCCCAACGATGACGAGGCAGGCGATGCCACACACCAACGCCGCCATCGGCGCACCAAACTGCTGCGCCAACGTGCCAACCAGCAAGCTGCCCAGCGGCGCAATGCCCTGCCGCGCCCATAAATAGCTGCTAAAGACGCGGCTGCGCATATCGGGCGGCACCACATGCTGGATGATGATGTTGCTGCTGATTAACGTGAGGGTGGTGCCCCAGCCCAACAACACGAGCGCAATCAGGGTGAGCGCGAGGCTATGCGAGAACGCCATGCCCAACAGCGCCAGCGAGAACACGAACCCGCCAATTAGCATCAGCAAGCCTTTGCGTGGGTAATGGCTGAGCGCAACTTGAAGCACTGCGGCGATAAGCCCACCCAACCCTTGCAACGTAAACATCACGCTGTTGCGCGCGGCTACAGTGGCATCTGTGTCGTTGGGCTGCGCCAAAACATCGCGTGCAAATGCTGGGATCTGCTGGGTGACTGGGAACGCCAACACGGTTGGCAGTGCGCCCAGAAAAATAATCAACGCGATGAGTGATGTCTGGCGAATGTAGCGCTGACCTTCGCGGAACTGCGTTAGCGCGCTGGTTGCGTTATTTGCACGTGCGGGTTGTGTTGTGGATGGGTGAATAGCGAACAAGCCAATGATGACGATGCCATAGCTGATGCCATTGGCGAAGAACGCCCAACCTTCGCTGTATGCAAATAACGCAACCAGCGGCGCAGCCAGCAACGGCCCCAGTACCCGCGCGATGTTGAAGGCAGTGGCTTGCAGCGCAATCGCGTTAGCCAGGGTGGGCTTGTCCACCAACTCGGGCAGTAGGGCGTTGCGCGCAACCACCTCGATGGCGTTGGCTGCGCCCAACACAAGCGATAGGGCGATGAGCCAAGCGATGGTCACCCAACCCATAATGGTTAAGAACGCCAGCGTGAACGCCTGAGCCAGCATTACCCCTTGCAAAACGATGACGACTGTTCGCTTGTTGCGTCGCTCCACCCACACACCCGCAGGCAACGTAAGCAGCAAGGTGGGTAGCGTGCTGGCCGCGCCAATAACGCCCAGGTAGATGGGTTGGCCGCTGATGTGATATGCGAGATAGGCCTGCACGGTCGTCTGCATCCATGTGCCGATGAGCGAGATGAACTGCGTTGTCCAGAAGATTCTGAAGTTGCGTGAGGCGAAGGTGGGGAAGCGGGGTGGCCGTCTCTCACCACGGCACTTTCTCGCCGCGAAAACGTGCGCCCAACACATCAATGCCCGGATGATTCCGCCGTTGCAGCTGTGCAATTACGGCGGCATAGTCGTAGCCGACGCGACGATGGATAAGTCTGTGTCCTCTTTCGTCGGCTTCAATCAAGTAATAGCTGGCGCGCAGATCGGGTGCCCAGGGCAGGCTTACGCTGCCGAGGTTGATGACGCGCACATTGTTTATTGTGCGATCCAGTTGATCGTGAGTATGTCCGACGAAGATCAGGTCAGCCTCGCTACCTTCAACTATGTGCGCAAGCGCGTCGTCGGACAGGGTAGGGATGATGCCATCGCCATCATCGGTGCCGGGTGCGGCGTGTACTAGCAATACGCGTGTGCCATCCGGCAGCGCGGTGCGGTGCTCCAGCGGCAGGCTGGTCATCCAGTTCATCCAACCCGATGCAATGAGCGCGCCCTGTGCCCAGGTCAACATCGCCAGCCGCTCGATGATGCCTAGCGCATGTTGTGGAGCCTCTTGTGCCCACAGCAAAGTGTCTTTTGGGTTAACCAAGTTGCACACATAGCGGTCGGTGTTGCCGCGCACAAACACGGCGTTGGGCAATTCGGCCATCTGCTCCAGCGCACCAACTGGGTCTGGCCCCATCGCTGCCAGGTCACCGACGATCCAATACGCGTCGGCTCCGCCCTGTTGTCGGATGTCATCAAGTACGGCATCTAACGCAAGGGTGTTGCCGTGAATGTCAGAGAGCACAGCGATTCGCATGAGATGTATTAAAACACTAAGGAGCGTTCTATGATGAGCTTGGCAAGCGAAGTTCCACATCGAGCGCGTCTTTCGACTGCGACGGCCACTTCATCTGCAAGTTCTTCTTGGGCTACAGGGCCGTCTTCGCTCAGGATGCTTTCTTATAGAGTTTGTTCGGCGCATTTGGCGCATTTGTTAGCACCCCCAACAAGCTAAGATAATTTTAATGAGGTCTGGGTATAGTCTCAACCTGTTGCCAACCATTTGGTTGGGCAATAACTGTGATTTGACTCCAAAGGAGATAGTTGAGAATGACCCCCAAAGATATGCGGCGTGTTGTAAGTGTGGCGTTGGTGGCGAGTGTGTTGATGCTTTCAGCGTGCAACAACGCCAGCACCACGGCGGCGGATGCGAATGCGCGTAGCGCCACACTGGGCAGTGGCTCGTTGACGGCGACGGTGAGCGCCACCGGCAATATTCAGGCCGAGAGCGATGTGAAGCTGAGTTTTCAGCAACCCGGCACGGTGGCCGAGGTGACTGTGAAGGTGGGCGACACCGTAAAGAAAGATGATGTGTTGGCGAAGCTGGATACGACCGATTTGGAGTTGGCCTTCTCGCAGGCGCAAGCATCGGTGTTGCAGGCGCAGACGGCCATAAAGAATGCTGAGCAGCAGGTATTGGTGGCAACGGCAGGCTACAGCCGCACGGTAAATGGCGCGCGCCCGGCAGATGTCTCGGCGGCGCAGGCGGCGTTGAACGCGGCCAGCCAGAACTACAGCAAGGTGAAGGCCGGGCCGACAAATGAAGACCTTGCCTCGGTGCAAGCCAGCCTGAACAATGCTGAGGCATCGCTAAAGCAAGCCCAATCTGCCTACGACCGCGCGTATGGGCAGAACCCGGCCGCCATTGGTGCCAGCCCGGCGGCCTTGCAATTGGAGCAGGCCACGAACAGCTACAACGCCTCAAAATCGGCCTACGACAAAGTGGCGAAGGGCGCAGACGCGGCGCAACTGGCCGCCGCGCAACAGCAGGTGCAAAGCGCACGTGCGCAATTGGACAAGACTGTGCGCCCGGCGCAGCAGTTCGATATTGATCAGGCCAAAGCCCAGATTGAGCAGGCCAAGTTGCAGATTCAGACTGCACAGACGCAACTGAAGCTGGCCGAGATTCAAGTGAAGCAAGCCCAGCGCCGCTTAGACCAAGCAATAGTAAAAGCGCCAATGGATGGCATGGTGTCTTTGGTGAACACGAAGGTGGGCGAGAGCGTTAGCACGCTGCCGGTGTTGGGTGTGGTGGATCTGTCGCAATATCACATTGACATTACGGTGGATGAAATTGATGTGGCCAAAGTAAAGCTGAACCAGGAAGTAAACATCACGTTGGATAGCTTGCCGGGCGTGGATGTGGCGGGCCAGATTGACCGCATCGCGCCGACGGCGACGACGGTGAACGGCGTGGTGAGCTACAACGTGCGCGTCTTAATCAGCAAGACCGATGCGCCGCTGAAGACCGGCATGACAGCCAACGCGTCAATCGTTTTAGAAAAGCGCGAGAATGTGTTGCTGACCCCCAACTGGGCAGTGCGGCGCGATAA